>NZ_JBWXQA010000002.1:0-185318 GCF_056680305.1 Telluria sp. BA11 | reverse complement strand
CCGTGCTTTGTGCTGGATGTTCAAACTTACGCAAGAAGAGGCAGTAAAGGCGGTACGAGGCCACGTAACAACCGGAACCTATTACATGGATTCGGAAGCCATCGCACTGCTCGGTGGCTCTGCAAGAGCGCTGGGCATGGCCTGGCGCGGTCGTCACAAAGTGCGCCGTCAGGCTGCACTCGCAGTTCAGTAACACGTAGGGCGCTTCGGCGCTCTATTTCATTTTCTTCCATCTGGGTGAACTTTGCCCAGTGGGGCAGGTTCGTCCGTTTTTTAAGGATTCACCATGTCCCAATCCGAAAAATCTTCACTGAAACAAGACGTCGCTTTCATCCAAGCTTTCTCCGCAGCTGGTTTCAAGCTGACAGACAGCAAGTCCGTCGTTACCCATGACGGCCCTGCCTGGCACGCGACTTTGGCGCATGGACGCACAAAAATCGTCACCGTCTCAAACGGCGGTCACGGCGGTCCGGATGAGTCGTTCTTCCACGCCACCACCGAAGCCGGCAAAGCCGTCGACAAAGCCAGCCTCGAAAAGCTGTTTGCAGTTCCCGAGGTCGCGACCGCAGTACGTGGCCACATGTTGTTCAACCTCCGTTTGGAGCAGCAGTACGACAAGGTTGAGGGCCGGAATTATCAGGCAGCACAAGCCGACATTGCAGCTCGCGTGCCACTGCCTACCGTAGACAACGTCGAATTTCTCGTCGGCCGCATCGCTGATATCAGCGGGATGGTGAACACGTTTAAACGTGCGATTAAGACGAAATTGATCGTCGTCTTCGAAGGTGGAGACGCTAAGGGTGAGTACGTGACCTATAAGTGCACCGACACTCCGGCCAATCGTGAGCAGCTTAAGGCGCACGAGAAGGACCGCAAGATCGATTACTTCCTTGCCGACCTGTTCGGCGCCACCAACGAGCCGAAAGCAGCCTAATGACGACCGCACTGGAGTACGCGGCCTCGTTCAGCCGCCGCAAACCAAACCAAGACGAAGTAGCCGAGCTGCACCGGCTGCGCGAGCAGGATCTCGCTGCACTGGCGCCCAAGGCCGTGATCACGGTGGAGGACATTCAAGCTCTGGAATGGGGCGTGAAGTTCGAAGTCGCGAACAAGTTTTTGGACAAGTGCGAAGAAGCTGCCAAGCATGCGCTTCTGCACGATCCGCACCACGGCGTTCGTTCGGCAGCTGCCTTGTTTAAGCCTGCCGAAAAGCCATCGCTACCGACATCAGCTGAGAGATCGGCGCGAACCGCTCAAGCGACCGCCGCTCAAATCGCCGTCATCATCATGAACGGCAAGCAGCGCATGGCCACGCTCCACGGTCTGAAAACTGCTGCCGGCATCGAGGAGATGATTGAGTCGATCTATCCAGCCTCGCTGTTGGAACGGGCTACCGATTTCATCGCCGGTTTTGAAGGCGACGACACGCAGGAAGGCGTCGACCAGCTTCTCGCTGACCTGCGCGCTGCGCTCAAACCGATCCGATAAACCACGACAATTGACCGCCTTACCCCATTCCGGGGTAGGGCGCGTCTTTCCTTTCCTCTGCTTACCACGGCTCCATCCGTGGCCAGCATCTACACCGCTTTCCTTTGCCGAATCTCGGCATCTACCTACCGGCCTATAGCCAACTCCTGCAATAGCCCACGTCGCTGACGATGCGGCGCCGTTCAATTGGAAGAACACACACATGCAAACCACTACCGCAGCAAATACCGACCGCGCCGACCAACTCGAAGCCTTGGGCTTTACGGGCGAGGCGGACTACGCCGAGCACCAGGGCGTGATGCAAAAGATGCGTGACATGACCAAACAGCAGTTGCGCGACACCCGCGTCGCTGGTGGGCTCGAGCTTGTGCACCTGTCTGAGACCGGGCTTCATGCCGGGCGCCGCCTGTGCCTGGCACCGAAAGACCAATCACGCAGCGTGCACGCCGTGTACGCGCCGCTTCACAACCCGACGTTCCTGGCCAGCGTGTGCGAACGGTGCCTGCATGCCTACGCGCTGGAAGCATACGAAGACGGCGAGGACATTCCCGACCACTTAGTGGATCCGCGAGCAGCTGCAAAGCTGGCCTTAGCCAAAGCAGCAGCGAATGTCGCAGGTGAGAAGGTCGGCCAGTGATGGCGGCGCCGATCATCATCGATGACGCGGAGATCGATCGCGCCCTAGCCGAGGACAAGGTTTGCGCCCGCATCATGGCCAAGAAGCTCCGGCCGCAAGTCGGTGACCTGGTTGGCGTACGCTTAAATCTCAATATTTGGAAGTCGCGCAAGGTGCCTGTCCAAACCCTTCACAAGGGCAGCGGCAGCGGTCGTCATCGGCAGAACTCTGGCTTTTACGGAGGTTCGGTCCTGTGGTATCAAAAGACCGTTTCCTTGAGCGATTGTTTCCTAAATGTGGCCCAGCTCGGGCGCGAGAAGATCGCGTCTGGCGTGGCGTCGAAACATCCAATAGCCAGTGCCGATGGCGTGCTGCTGGACGACGAAGCTCACAGCTTTGAGGGGATCGAGGTTCGCTTCGACCCTCATGTCACGCACCTCTTTATCGATTGCGACAACCGTGCTGTCAGGTGGGCCGAGCAGGTCACCATATACGCACACAGGGTTCACTGCAGGGGAAAAATTATCTACCACACCGAGATGACCGCGCCTCCCAAAGCCGGTCCATCACCTTCCGTCGCGATTCTGTAATCACGCTGGCGACCTGGTCGCCGCTCGAGCAGGAAACCGCATGCAAGTAACTTGCCGCACCTGCGGCGCCACCATACAAAGCCCTATCGGGCATCCTTAGAAAGCATCTCATGCAAACCATCACCACCTCGCAACAAGCTATCCCGCCAATCGTCGTGCCGGCGGCAGAAAACCGCATCATTGCCCGTATCGTGCTTCAAGCCTGGGGCGGATACAAAGGTCGCGACTTAATCGTCCTCGATGACAAGCAGGTCGACGTCACGGAGATAATCCTCAACATGGAGCACGACGCTGTCGTGCGCCTGCGAAACAACGATTACAGAACCGACATGATCGGTCAGGCGCTCGCTAATCATGCAGGGCCGCTAGCGGTTAATGTAACCCGTCAAATTTGCGACTATTTTGGAGTCGATTACTTGACGGCGATCACGTCCGAGGCGTTTGAAGAAGCGCGTCGTATTGTGAGTCCGGGGCTGCCAGCGTCTGTCCAGACAGTTGTCGAGATGGAAGTCACTGCTACGGTGCTGCCAGGCAGCAATTGCGCTCTGGCTCTCGACGATCTACCGGTGGAAGTCACATTGCCATTAGAGAACGTCATCGTCACCCGCCTAAAGCGCATAAAGCCTTCAGGCGATCGTGCGCTGGAGGTGGTGGGCCCGTTGCTGCCGCGATTCATGCAGCTGATGAATCTGTCGAACGCGGTTAGCATAAACGACGGCCCTCTCGTCACCGACTGGACCATCTCGGAATGTATCGGCGTGCCTACCAACGAGGTGCTCCTTTTCTCTTGGACTGACGGAAACATGAACTACTCCGTTGTCCTGACCGAAGAAGGGATTGAAAGCGGTGGCTTCGATGACGACGGCCAGTTCTTCGTGACTGACCATGAGGGAACGCTGTTGTTTGTGAGTTTTTTTGAGGTCGAGCCCATCGGCTTGTTCAACTTGGCCGACATGCAATAGTTCGCGCACCTAGTGCGCGGCTTGAGTAGGCCAAGTGCCTGAGAAAGACCCATCCAGCCACGGCTGTTTGGGTCTTTTTTTACGCTCTACATCAATACAATTCTGGTCACGGGTGCCCAGAAATAGAGCCGTTCACGTACAATGCGCGCCCGAACCGGCCGGCAGCCGGTGTCATACACAGGGAGGAAAAGATGGCAAACGGTCGCAATGATGCAGTCGAGTACCAACAGGATCTCCATCGCGAGAGGCTGGCAGATGTAATCGCCAGCCGGGCCGCTTATCTAGTGGCCGCTCGCGATATGGGTCGCCAAGAGGCGATCAAGGTAGCAATGGAATCGGTTCGCCGAGACCAAGAAGAGGGTAACGATGTCTCCGGGACGTTGGGAATCGAAAACGAGTACCCGGCGCCTAGCAAGATGATGCCTCCCGGCCAAGTGGCGCGAATCAAAGATGAACTGATGGACTTAGCGCGCGAAGCTGCAGAAGATCTGTAACTTGAAGGAATAGCCCTTATGTCTGCTCGACCAGTCATAAGGGCCAGGCAGCTTGTTGCTTCCGCGAAAGTTGGTGTATCATGAACCGTCGCCATGCGGCATTGTTGTAAATTCAAACTGCTTTTCCGTGCCGCCACGGATGAGCAATGCTCAAATCTTCCTAAGCCGACTCTCGGCATCTGACGTCGCTGTGCCACTGGCCAGCTTCTTCTACAACCCATCGGGGACCTGTCCCCGTAGGGACAGCGTTCCTCCTTCCGGAGATACGCATCATGAATACCAGCAATGTAAACGCAATCGCAAACAGCAACCTCGAAGGCGAGATCGACACGCGCCGTGGCCACGCTATGCGCAGCTACTTCAAGCGCCAGAGCCGCCGCCAGGTGCGCCATCGTTTGGCAACTGAGCTGCGTATGCAAATGGAACATCACCTCGCGGAAGCCACGGAGATAAAGCCAATGCTTGCAAGCGAAGTCCACCGTAACCCTGTCATGGCGTCGACCGCGACGATCATCGCCTTCCCGAACCGGGAGCAACGCGATGCTCGTTCGGTGCTTGTCGTGCGCAAGTCCGTACGCGACCCGTTCGCACGCCAACAAGTGCGTTTCGAGCTGCTGGCCGCCTAATCGTCCGATCGCAAGATTGGATCGACTATTGTGCCCAACGCCGGCATCACAAAAAAATCCCAACTGTGGCAAAACGGGTACCGACACGGTAACCAAGCGGATCACCAGTCCGAGATCCAATTGGACATGCCCCTCGAGTATTACGAGGGCGTGGCCGAGGGGGTCCGCGACTGGGGATTCGACTGCTTTCCCGACTACTACCCCTAAGCCACATCACCGCTTACAACAACAGCGCCCTGCCGATTTCGGTGGGGCGTTTTCTTTTCGCAGGACCACACTATGCAAACGACCACCAATTTGGCCCGCGCCGTGCAATCGATCACCGGCCGCACCTTCCAACTTCACCATGCCTCTCCAAGCGAATGGGCTGGGGAATGGCCAACCGACCGCACTGGGGATGTTTTTGTCTCCGAGGCACCTGGGAGCGTAGATGGAAGCGTCTTTGCCTACTGGTTAGGTGACAAGACCTTGTCCTGTGACGGTGTTCTTCCCGCGATTCAGGCACACATGGATGACCACGATGTTGTCGGTGTCCGTGTGATCTTCGCCTTCCCAGACAACGCCCACTCGTCGCTCAAGACCGACCTGGCTGACCTGAAGGAGCGTGCAGCTGCCGCAAGGCTACTGGCCGTGCGCGAAGGTATTCGCGTTCGCGTCAAGTCGAACCAGGCTCGTATCGGGGGAGACAAATATCCGGGTCGCGAAGGAATCGTCCAAAGCGACAGCGGCGTAGCAACCGGCTACTGGAACGTCCGGCTTACCGCTACTACACGTGCGCGTGAACGCGATGAACTTTTCAGCTTGGACGCGCTCGATGTTCTGACAACAAGCGGCGAACTGGCAACGCTGCCGCCGCTCTCTGGCAGGCAGTTTTCGCACCAGCTCGACACGGCTGAATCGTTGCTATTCGCGGGCGCGTCGTATGCCCTAATACCACACCAGTTAGAAGGCCTCAAGGACGGCTGGGCGGTCAACGCATCGTATCCCGATGGCTCACACAAGACGTTCGGCCTTAACCATCCGCTTACCCGAAGTTTGGCGCTGCGAGTCGCATCCAATGACGCAATGGACTGGTGGCTGAACCGCCGTGAGGCGCAGGCAAAAGCTACTTTGCGCTGATCCCGACCACATCACACACAACCCTAGTGGGCTATCCCACGCGGGGTAGCTCCATCACTCTACTGGAGCACTACAAATGCCTTATTCCTGTGCGGACTTCGCAAGCAATCTCGTCAATCACCTTTTCAACAACGCGCTGATCCCTGTCGCTGTCGCCGAATCCGACGACCTGGAATTCCAGGCGAACGAAGCGATGGCTGCAATCACCGACCTCGCGGAGCGTGCTACTGCTTCGTCGACGCCGGCCACCACCTCGGTGACCGCAACTGGCGCTGCACAACGCCAAGCACGGTCGACCCAGTTCATGATCGAACTGCTCGAAGCCAACGAAACGCTCACCGACATCGCTGAGAGCAAAGGCGCCCATACTCTGGCCGACTGCATGTACCTGCTGAGCGCTATCCAGAAGGGAGGGGGCATCGAGGTGCACCACCCAACCGGATCAGAAATCCTGGACATCATCAATGACCTGCCATCGGCTGCCCTGTGGATGACCCACGTGAGCGAGGTGACTAAATGAGCAGGTTGACCCCAGCGCAGATCCGAGCAGTCGCAACAGTGAGCCTCGGCGTCATCGAGGCAGTTGAAGCCGGCGGCCGGCATGGCGCCCCAGCAGGAGTGCTGTACGCGGCGATGCAGGCTCAAGGCGCGTCGTTCACACAGTTTCAAAGCGTGATGGGAACACTGGTGCGACCCGGCTACCTCACGCTGGAAAACGACTGCTATTTCGGCACTCCCACAATGCCGGAAATGAAAACAAAACTGACCAACGTCCTTGCGGCGTTTGCCAGCTAAGCTTATACCGATCCAGACGACACACCGGCCTTTCGCCGGCGTGTCGCACTGGACTGCCTTACTGATCTTTGCCATGCACAGATGAGTAGTCGCCCGAATTCATACGCCGATTCTCGGCACCCATCTACGGCCTCGCGCCGGTTCACATTCGCCATCGGGCACGCTGCCCGTATGGGCCGCGCCTTTGGTTCAAACCTGGAGCAACGAATGCACATGCAAGAGACCTCTCAAGCCGCGCTACATACCAGTGCTGGCGACATCCAAGACCTATTGGCCCTGCTGCAAGGCGAGCCAGAACTAGAAGCGCACGACCGCGCCATCGAAACAGCAGAAAAATCAATCCAAGAGCAGGGCATCGAAACCTTGCTCGGCCTGATCCGGCGTCGCCATGCTATCCATCTCAGATATTCGAGTGGAAAAGATTCTAGTTCGTGCGCTGTGCTCGTAATCGAGGCAGTCCGTCGTGCAGTAGCCGAGGGAATCACGACCACGCACTATATCTCCAGCAGCTCAACGGGCGTCGCAATCCGTTAATGGAAATGCACCTGTTGGCTGTTCAGGATGAGATGCGTCAGCATTTCAAAGAGAGTGGGTTGCCAATCGAGGTGCACCTGACACACCCATCGTTGGCATCGTCTTTCATGGTGACGACTATCGGGCGCGGTACGCTGCCTCGCTTCCCGGAGAACAGCAAGCATCGGCAATGTGCGCAGGATTGGAAATACACCCCAGCACAGAAACTCGCAGCTGAACTTCAAGCACGGGCAATCGAACAGACCGGCCGCCCGATGATCACCGTCATCGGTACCCGCTACGACGAGTCGACGGTACGAAAGGCACGCATGACAAGGCGCGGCGAGTCGGCACTTGTGCCGGTTCGTAGCGAGGACGGCGAACTCGTGCTAAGTGTGATCGCATGGTGGACACTTGAGGACGTGTGGGACACGCTTGAGATGCTTCTGCAGCCGGAAACCAGCCCATATCAATCGGCAATCTCCCAAGAAAGCGTGCACCGCCTCTTCACAATCTATGCCGACAGTAATGATGGCGTGTGCGGCGTCGTACTAGGCGACGGTGGCAATCGCGCCGCTTGCGGCGCGCGCACGGGGTGCCACACATGTTTGGTAACGGGTGACAAAGACAAAAGCATGGAGAGCCTTTTGACGGTCGAAAAGTATGGGTTCATGCGGCCGTTGAACGACTTCCGCACGCTTCTCCTTTCCACCCAATTCGACATGGAAACGCGTGAGCTTATCGGTCGCACGGTGAGTCCAGCCGGTTATCTTCCGGTGGGGCCCGACGTGTACTCTTTTCAGTTCCGAAAATCCTTGCTTCGCTACCTGCTGTCGATCGATGCGAACGAGCGCGACCGCGCAGAGGAAACCGAGGCAGCGATCTTCACAGGCCGCCTGGAAGACACGAAGGACAACCGCTTGATGGCCAGCCCGACGTTTGAGCTCGTCAGTCTGCAACAGTTGGCGCTCATTGACTGGCACTGGAGTAACCATTACGAGGCGGCGGAAGCCTTCCCAGCATTGGCGATCTGGTACGAGGTCAACGCCCTGGGTCGTCGGTACTCAATCCCGAAAATCGACAAAGCGCCGAAGATCAGCATCCCGACGAAACGCTGGATCAACGTAGGCAGATTCGATCACGCGGCTCCATCCGAAGGGATGCGCAGCGTGGATGGGGAGAAGTGGAATCGGTACCGTCATCCAGACCGGATCTTCCAAAACCGTGAGGTCGATGGAAAGAAAACGACATGGTTCGATGAGACCCCGCAACTTAGCGTCGATGCGGAAAAGGCATGTGCATTCATCACCTGCACGTACCCAACCATGTCGATCGAATGCAACCACCTCCCTGCAACCGAATCTGCTGCATTCTGGCTCAACGAAGGGATCGTCAGCCTCCCGGCCGGCCACGCCCAACGCTACCAGGAAATCGCGCTACGCAACCGTTACTTCGCCAATCTGGCCCAGCGCCTTGACCTCTCGCCAGCCGAGATGAATCGGTACCTGATGCAGAACTCGATTCCCAACGTAGAGCACGAAAAGCTACTTTTAAAGGTCGCAGCTACTGCTGCCGGCCTCCAACCCGACATGTTCGCGCAGCCACTGGCCGCGTGAACACCTAACCACCATCAACGCTCGCCCTGAATGGGTGAGCGATTTTTATTGAGCAAAACATGAATCGGACTGCAAACAATACCGTGCCTGCTACCTTCGATGCAGGGACCATCGCGTCGATTGCCGCGCGACTGGGCGTGGCGAATGGGGCTGCACACAACGCAATCGAGATCAAGACAGAGGTCGTAGACGTCATGGACGGCGTAATCGGCGGCGACGATGTCAGTGTCGTGTCGGCACTGCTCGAGCTTTCAACCGGCAGGCTGGTGCTGGTCGACAAAGAACTTGGGCACCCGCTGCTGGTCTGGGACGAAGTCGGAGCAACCATCCATTACGGCGAACGCCAGTACAGCGTTCCGGTCCTGGAAGACAGTATTCCTGACGACCTCTGGCGTACCGAAGTCTCCGACCACATCATGGCCAACGGTTACTGGGCAGTGCTCGATCTTCGCTCCCTGATCGCCCCGTGCGCTCAAGAACAGATTGCGTAGGCCTCCGGCGAAAGGAAATCAAGATGGCAAAAGCAAACAAAGGCCTACTGGCACCATTGAGCGCCGCCCAGCTCGCGCAACTGCGGGCCGATGCAAACGATCTATGGGCCGCGGCTGAACGCAAGGGGACGACCTTGGATCGATGGGAACACAAGGACGAAAGTGAGGCTGCGCGTGATCATTTCGCTCTAGGTACCTGGCTCCATTATTACTCGACCCGCATCGGCAAGGTGGACGGTCTGCAGGCCCGGATCGACTGCGCTCGTCGCATTTTCGAATCCGGCCTGGAGAGGATCGGTTACAAGTTTTTCACGGTTTTCGACTTCGGCGAGCGGCAGTTCGATACGCTGGTCGAGATGGGCGACGCTGACGAAGTTGTCGACGCCCTGCGCGTAATCGCCTGCAAGGGACGTAACGCAAATCTGCTCAAGGCCTTCGAATACATGGGCTGGAGCTTGGAAGGAAAGCAACAAGCGCTGTTCTGATCAGCGCGCATTACAAGGACCCCGCTTCGGCGGGGTTTTTTTTTGCCTGCACCTCCGTCACGCCCATGGTCTTTTCCGAGGATGGCAGTGCCTAGGCTAGCTACAGTGTCGTTTTCCGGCCACCGGTCCCGCAGTTGCCTCTGAACAGTCTTTGATAACTTTATCCGTTATTTTCTGGCGTACAATAAATCCTTGTTCTTTCCCTATTTATGGAGTACATTAATAACCATGAGCAATTCTACTGAGAAAAAAGGCCGTGGTCGCCCGGCCCTGCCGCCTGAACAAAAACGTATCGCCAGGCTCTCTATGCGGACATACCCCGACGTCGAGGAGAAGGTGAGAAGGGTCGGCACGGAAGCGGTAGAAAAGGCGATCAGAGCTATCAAAGAGCCACAGCGCGACCTTGCGCCCACCGATCCCGAAGGCATCGTTGAGTACAAAGCGGCGATGGGCCGTGAGCGTCCTTAATTAACTGAAGCGGAAAACATGGTTACCTCTGAATGCCTAACTGGACAGCCAGGCCCGCCAGTGTTTGTGGAATGGGATGGTCACTGGTACGGCGAGCCCTTCAAGCTCGCCCACAACATGAGAAAAGCAGGATTTGCTGTACGAACGACACCACCAGAGTCGGAAGATTCCTCAAGCTTGTCTAAACCGAAACTCTAGGAATTACGGAAAATTAATGGACAACCTGAGCCAGCTTCTAACTGAGTGTCACGCCGTGAGGGTAGGCAAGACGCCATCCATTACGGATCTGCGAGCACGTGCTGAACGCACTGGTCTATCTCTTGACCGCATATACCTTGCTGCCGAGGCCGCTGATGTTGAAGTAGTCGACGACGGCAACGAGTTGAAGATAATTCCCTATGCGTACTGATACCGGAAAACGCCCAGCAGTACCGATGCCCCGCTCGACGGGGCAGCGGCATTGAAAGGGCGAGGCGCGGTGCCTGGCCGCAGAGGAACTAAGAAGAATGAAATCAAACCTGAAAATGAGTGCGCTGGGTTGCATCACTTTGGTTAGCGTAGCGTCGCTGACGGGCTGCACGGACACAGGCAGCGTGCTGGCAGAGGAGAGCGCTAAGTTCGCAATTTGCACGCTTGATAAAGGTCAAAGCTGTCAGGTCGCCGCGCCGGCCGGCACAAGAGTTGAGAAAGCAACTTTGGCATCTTCTGACGACGCGATTCGTGTATTCGGGACCGTAAGCAGCACTGCAGAATGCGAAGGCTACGCAGCCCATGCAAAGTCTCGCTCCCCGAAGCACATTACGCAGGCAATCATCAATAACGTCGTGGTCATGCCATACGGTGAAGTCGTTCCTCATAATCCTTCGGTAAAGAGCGCATGCGCAGCGTCGCCCTACAACGTCTCGCTAATCGTTGCGAAGGCGCCCTGACCCTCGGAAAACCCCCACAGCAGCGTCCACGGCCCGCATGACGGGCCTGGTGCATTGAGGGCTGGCAAGGTGCCGGCGAACGAGGGAAAGTACAAGTGGATTTTGCACAGCGATACCCTGGCTATACGCCCGATAATAAGAGCATCAACACGCCTATTGAGGCTGGCATAAAGCCTTTGTGCGATGCCTTAAACAGTCTCCATGGCGTATACACCGTCTGGTCGTGCGAAGGACACCCATATCGAGGCGCCCCCCCTTTCGCAATCTTTGTTACTGATCAGGCAACTGCCTTTAAAGTAAATTCAGCCATCGAAGCGGGGCCGCATACGAACGGACTTCACTTCAACTGGTGGACGACTGCTACTTTTCGTGAGGACGGTTCACTTCAATACTCGATCCAACCGAGTGATTATCGTATCCCCGACGGCACTTGGTGGCGGTTTTGGCCGTTACCACGTTGGAGTCGACGGGTCATGATGAAAGACCTTAGGCGGGTGGCCGAATTGGTAGGACAGATAAATCTTTGACCGAGGCAAACCCGTACAGCAGCATCCACGGCCCGCATGACGGGCCTGGTGCTTTGAGAGAGCCGGCACGGTGCCGGCGAATGAGGAACAGCCATGCAGGAAATTTTAGTCAACGGATATGATCCACGCCATCCCGAACACGAAGCGATGATGAACCTCGAGTGCGACACTGGGCTCGATATAGCACTGCTCCCAGGATTTGAGGTTGTCGTACTGGTTCCATACAGTCCAATGGCCAGCATCTGAGAGTCGAGAACAACCATTTGGTGCCGGACGGCGCCCTGCACTGGCCCGAAGCCAAGCGAAACACAGGAGTTAGAGACAGAAAAACATGAATGAAGAAGCGTACGACAAAGCAACATTGATCCTTAAGGACGCGGCGGCAAAGATTCAGTCATGCGGCCTGCACGTCGTCATTAGTAGGGCCGAGATGCGCCAGGGAATGACGATAAGCCTGCATTTCGCCGAGACAAAGGATGCTGTAGCAGCCGCGTATGTTGCGATGGGACACGGAAGTCAAGTCGGTCTCGCTAAGAATGCACGGACAGATTTCGATAAAGCGATTGAAGAAGTGTTGGAATCACGCTTAATCGACCGAACATTGGACTGAAAAGGCGCATTAGAGCGCATGCTCCCGAGACTGATCACGCGACCTTGCAGCCAACCCTACTGCCAACGAAAACGCATACCAGAACGTCATGACCAAATCAAAAAAGAAACACGTTGCTAACGCAGTCAGAGCCATGACTGCCCAAGAACTTGCAGAGTGTGTAAAAGAGGTAATCACCTGGCAGGACAAAGGGATGTTATCCGAAGGCGCACTTTACAAGCTGGCATCCCAGTTTATGACTGCGATGGGTATCGTAAAAATTTCGTCTATAGAAAAGGCTGGTTCAGCGGTTCTCCGAGAAGCGTCGCTTCGATTTACCGAGGTCCAGACCGGTCATCGCGTTGACTAGAACCGCCCCAGAAAACCTACACAGCCGCATCCCCGGCCCGCGTGTCGGGCCTGGCGCAGTAAGATCCGGCACGGTGCCAGCGGTCGAGGAGCGCCACGTGCGCCCGTTCGAGCTGGCGCGCCCGTGGGACTTACCTCCGGAGGTAAGTCCTATCATCAATCTGAGCCACGCCACGAAGAGTGACACGATTGCCGTCGCCATGTCGGCCATGGAGTGCGAACTTGACATGGTTATGCGCTAAAAAGCAAAAGCCCGCTATTTAGCGGGCGTTCTTCAAACGAGCAAAAGCGCAAAAGGCTGCCAGTGCAGTACGTTACGTCGACGCCATCGATTGTTCAAAGGCGTAAAGATAGCGGCCTGCCGTTGGCTTCATCCAGGCTCGGTCATGCCCAAGGTCCCCCGGTGTCAGAATAGTTGTCGCGTCACCTGATTAAGTGAAGTCATACCGGGGACGGGCAAGAGAGAATGTGTGAAGCAGTATCCAGCAGAACGAAAAGAGGCGATGTTGCGGCAGATGATGCCGCCCCAGAACCGGTTGGTGTCGGAATTGGCGCGGGAGAGCGGGATCACCGAGCAGACGCTTTATACTTGGCGCCGTCAACTTCGTGATCAAGGAACACCGGTGCCAGGTAGTGGGAAAAATGCTGAGGAATGGACCTCGGAGGACAAGTTCGCGGTGGTGCTGGAAACGGCAGCGTTAAACGAGAGCGAACTGTCGGAGTATTGTCGCCGGAAGGGACTATTTGCAGAGCAGATCGCCACGTGGCGAGCCGCATGCATGGCCGCCAACGTGAGCATGGTGCAGCAGACGCGGGCGCAACAGGTCCAGTCGAAGGAAGACAAGAAGCGGATTCGGCAGTTGGAGAAAGACTTGCAGCGCAAGGAGAAGGCGCTGGCTGAAGCCGCAGCGTTGCTGATCCTGCGAAAAAAAGCCCAGGCGATCTGGGGGGACAAAGAGGAAGACTGATCAGCGTCCCAGATCGCCTGTCATGTGTAGGGTTGATCCGTGAAGCCGAAGCTGCAGGCAGCCGGTTGTCACCGGCCTGCCGCGAGCTCGGCATCACCCTACGGACGTTTCAACGCTGGGTGCGGGCTGGGGATGATGCTGTAGCCGTCGACAGCCGCCCGACCTGCATCAGGCCTGAGCCGGCCAACAAGCTCACTGACAACGAGCGTACCGAGATTCTGGCTGTCGCCAACAGCGAGGAATTCGCCAGTCTGCCACCGAGTCAGATCGTGCCGACGCTGGCTGATCGAGGCATCTATGTAGCCTCGGAATCGAGCTTCTACCGCGTCTTGAAGTCGGCCTCGCAACAGCACCATCGCGGCAAGGCAAAGAAGCCGAGTGAACGCGTCGTCACGAGCCATTGCGCCATGGCGCCGAACCAGGTTTGGAGTTGGGACATTACGTGGCTGCCGGCCGCGATCAAGGGCAAGTACCACTACTGGTACATGGTGCTCGACATCTACAGCCGCAAGATCATCGGTCACGAAGTTCATGAGGCCGAGTCGGCGGAATCGGCGTCACGGCTGATGCGGCGGGCCAGTCTGGCCGAGGGATTGGCAGGCAGGCCGCTCGTACTGCACTCGGATAACGGCAGTGCAATGAAAGGCTCGACCATGCTGGCCACATTGGAGCAACTCGGCGTTGCCCCGTCGTTCAGCAGGCCGCGTGTGAGCAACGACAATGCCTACGCTGAGTCCTTGTTCAGGACCTGCAAATATCGGCCGGATTACCCAAGTAAGCCGTTCGCGACGCTCGAACAAGCGCGGGCATGGACGCAGAAATTTGTGCGCTGGTACAACCAGGATCACAAACACAGCGGCCTGAAATTCGTGACGCCGGCACAGCGCCATGGCGGCCAGGCTGAAGCGATTCTCGAGCATCGCGAACAGGTATATCGAGAAGCGAAAAGCCGCAATCCTCGGCGCTGGTCGCGCAATGTCAGGAACTGGACTTTGGATGGTCAAGTCTGGTTGAATCCGGAACGGATTCGACCAGAGAAACTACAGCAGGTCGTGTGAGGTGACGCGACAACTACGTTGACAAACACCGAGGTTGATACTCGAAACCGTTCCCGATAATCGTTGCGACCTGCGCTTGGTTTTCTGGACTCTCGCTAAATTCAACCACAATAGCCTCGATCAGTGATGGATTCGCTTTGAGGTGATTATTCCAGAAATCGAAACCGGATTGATCTGGTTGACGGTGCAACACATTTTCGTACAACCTAGTTACTACGGCCTCGCTGCTTGGCGCAGAACCGTAGATGGTCCGAAACTCATTCGACTTGGCAAATTCGTCAGCGACGGCTTCGAGGCTAGTTCCCTTGTCCATTGCATTCATCCAGAAGCCAAGGCCCTGCTTATCTGGAGTGCGGCCAAAGACTGCTTGATAGAGACGGTACACTTGGCCGCCATTGCCTTCGATGTCCACGGCAAGCGCCGAATCGGAGAACTTAACGCGTTCGATGCTGTCCAGGGTATGCGAAATTCCCTTGGCGCCGTCGGTGAGCACAAATTTTCCACCTACCCAGCTTGCCGACATGGAACTGCGAGACTGGTCGATAAAGAGGCTGTCCAAACCTGCCGTCCCCTGTATTTGATCAAAACCAACTTTGCCGCTACCAGCGATGAACGTATGACCATCAGCGGAGACCAGTACGGGCTTCGTTGTCCAGCCAATGTCCTTGAGCATCGCGATATCGAGCTGCGAGTAGGGCGCATATGGGCTGGTAGCGTCGTAGTCTGGGTTGTCGAGCCAAACTCCTCCTGACCCCATCAAGTCATGATTTCCGACGAGGTGCGAAAGGCTGCTATCGAGGGGGACAGCCCCACCATTAAGCATGACGGAGTTTGGACCGACAAAGTAAACCTTGTCGCCTTCGACTTTTACGTATTTCTGGAAATTCGGGACATAATAATTAAAGCCCAACACGTGCATCATCTCGTGCGCGAACAGGTAGGGGCCCGAATAGTCTGTCTTCGTGTACGAGTCCGCATACTGTGACCCCAGATTCAACAACGCAGAATCGATCCGCGGCGTGCCGTGCGAGTCGACGCCTAGCCACCTCGCAGCTGCAGAACCAGATGCTCCGCCCAAATCTTTTACGCTGACAGTCAGGCCAATTGTAAGGTCAGCATCAACGAACTCACTGAGCCGAGCGCCCGTATCGTCCAGCATATTTTGGAGATACGTTCTGTCTGCGCTGACCCCGTCAGCGAACAATGATGCGATGGAGAACTTCAATCCGCCGCTGGAAACGTTCACAGCGGCTTTGACGGTCTCACTCATCAAGGTACCGGCCGAGTTTTCCTGCGATACGGAGAAAGAGTGAAGCCCGCTTGACAGCGTATCAGTAAGAATTGCCCAGTTCCCAACGTCGTCAACGCGTCCAGTCCCAACTACTTTGCCATCGGCAAAAACCGTTATTAAGCTTTTTGGCGCCCCTTGTCCGACGATAACGGGGTTGTCGACGCGCAAAAAGCTTTGACGGTCAACTGGCAGTACGAAAGTTGGTACGTTCGAGGTCTGGCTTACTTGGGCTGATGATTGTCCACTGTGGAAAATGGCAGAGTTGTAGTCGGGCGCGTAGGTGTTTTTCACTGGTTTGATCTCGTTCATGGTGAGGCGGAATGTCAGGATGTCTTTACAGTAACCGTGCGACATTTCATTTCTAGGTTGAAACTATCGCAGCTTTGTTTATTAGGGACAACAGTTTATTATTGGCACGCAATTTGTTCGGCCAGATTCGCATCGGATTCGATACATAAAGGGTACCTCGACGTTGCATAGACGCAAGTCGATACTTCCCATGCCGCCAACCTACTAACTTTCGTCATGCAAAAAAGTCTAGCCAACGTCGTCCTCAACGGCATTCCATCACTCGTTCTCACGTCCTCCACAGATACCGGCGTTGTTGTCATCACTGACAAAAAGCGTACGGGAGCGCCGGAATCGATAGAGAAGGGCGTGCTTTTCACTGTGTATCCATTCGGGAAAGAGTGCGGCGTGATGATCAGCCATGCCGCCATCAACCGTAAGGCTGTGCAGTGCGCTGGCGCCCCGACCCTGGAGGCGCAAACCGAATGTCTGGCTGACGAAGAATTCCTATTGCGAGCCGCTCAGCATTATCTTGCGCAAGCTCGGGTTACCTGCGCTGAATTTGATCCCGATCTGATGGAAGGGGGAGGCGCGCAACAGCTGAACGGCGATGGGGATGATGGCGCTGCGCGGTTGGCGGGTGCTCGAGAGTTCAACCGCATGGCGGGAGAGAGGCTATACCAAGAAATGATTTCTGCAGAGGCGAGACACAAGGAAAGGGTTAGCGTAACTGCACAACGTAAGGCCGCGACGGCGACGTCACAAAGACTGAACCGCGAACGGAAGCTGGCCAGAGCAATCGCAGGGTTCCGACGGATGCCTGGTGGCCCTAGCTACCACAACTACCTGCGCCTGCAGGTGCGTGGCACAGGCGACATGTTTGCCATGATGGACGACGCAACCATCCTGCGGCGCTCAGGTCCTCTGCATGTGCTTGAAGTACGCCGCTGGCTTACCGAGCCTAGCTCGATCACTGAGGCGCTTCGCTGGATCCTTCGCGGCCTCTCACCAAATATGGCCATCCGGAAGGTCATCGCTGACATTCAAGAGCGAACCCTAGCCACAACTTTTGTGAACTTGCCGAGGCCGACGACGGCTACCTTCGCTTATGTACGAGTACGTTGATTACACGGACACACGGTTCGAGCTTGGGAGACGAAATTATCTCCCGACACGGTCGAAATTCGTTGAGTTAAGGTCCCGACCCTTCGATGATAAGTCGTATTATCATCGTTGGATTTATGCTTGTTTTCGCCGTGAAACACGATTAGGATGGGGTATTTCGGCGGTAATCATTGCCGACAATAAACTTCGACAAAACCAATACGGTCTGACACCGCCCATCTGAATGCACGCCACGATCGAACACGACACCACCGCAGGCGTACAGCCTCTGCACCGAGCCATCGCACACCAGGTGGCCAGATGACCCAACACACCGTCGTCGTCCGTTGCAGCAAAAATGCCCCACCTTACAAAGCTACTGTGGGAGCACCGCACTACGTTCCGGGCCCCCAACGTGGCATCCTTAGTCGTCCTGTTGAGTGAAGAAAAAACCCCACTTCGCGGAAGTGTGAAGCAATCATGCCACTTCACGGCTTTTGCGTATGAAAATCGATCCAGCTTAGCCCTTTCTCACAAAGGGACTTAATTTCGATGAGATGAAATGGTTCGGCTTCCATCCGCCAGACACCTTATCTGCAAGGAACACTGACGAGACGATTGAATTGGGGTGAAGTCTGTAGTGGTCTAATGTCTCCGGACACCTCGATAGGTGGATAATTCACCTTCGAAGGAGTTTACATGACCAGGCAGCGCCGCAATTTTGACCCTAGCTTCAAGCTTGAGGTCGTTCGAATGATCACAGAACAAGGCCTCAGCATTTCGCACGTCAGCCAGACGATGGACATTGGCGTTACCGCGATCCGTCGCTGGATGGAACAGTACGAGGCCGAGCAACAAGGCCAGCCAGGCATTGGCAAACCGTTGACGGCTGAGCAGCAGCGAATCTGTCAGTTGGAGCAGGAAAACCGTCAACTTCGTAGTGATGTGGACGTCTTAAAAAAGGCATCGGCCTTCTTTGCCCGCGAGCTCAAATGAGCTATCGGCTCATCGATGAGCTGCAAACGAAGGCCGTACCTGTCGCACAAACCTGTCGTCTCCTTGGTGTTAGCCGGGCTGGATTTTACGAAGCCAAGCGTCGTGCAACTGCGCCGATGTTTTGCAAAGCGAGCGTGCATTTGCGTGCCGCGTTCATGAGCAGCGGCCAAAGTTACGGCAGCCGTCGGCTTGTCACGGCACTGGCCAACAGAGGCCTGCAGGTCGGGCGTTACAAGGTGCGCCGCCTGATGCAACAGGCCTGCCTGAAGCCAGTCTGGAAGCGCAAATTCGTACACACAACCGACAGTAAGCATGCCCTGCCGGTTGCGCCGAACGTCCTTGCCCGACAGTTCAACCCGGCAGCGCCGAATCAGGCTTATGCCTCGGATATCACGTACATCCGTACTGGCGCAGGCTGGCTCTACTTGGCTGTCGTGCTCGACCTGTTCTCGCGCAGAGTCGTGGGCTGGGCAATGGCGCCGAGCATGCCAGCTGCCTTGGTTTGCGATGCCTTGCGTATGGCGATCCAAGCTCGGCGACCAGCGGCCGGACTGGTCGTCCACTCCGACCGCGGCAGCCAATATGCAAGCGACCAGTACCAAGCGTTGTTGACCGAGCATGGCTTCGTTTGCAGCATGAGCCGCAAAGGCAACTGCTGGGATACTCAGTTTAATATGGTCTAGAACGCCTGCCGAATCTGACCCGTGCTGGGATTGGCCAGTTTGCCTTTGCGTTGACCTGTCGATTTGGTCAGAGCGTTCCCCGAGCGTTGCCGGGCCCAGTGCTTGTGACCTAATAGGAGCTTTGTACTGCACCGTGAGTGTCCTGTCCGGCAAGTGGGGTTGGTGATGCGCCCACCTAGGAATGAGGAGCGCGAGATGGACGGTCATGCAAAACAAGACGAAGTAATCTTGGGTGTTGATACACATCTGGACACCCACGTCGGCGTGGCAATCAGCCAAAGCGGCAAGTTTCTTGGAACGTACGCGGCACCAACGACCCAGTCAGGATATTTATCGTTGCTAACATGGGCCCGATCATTCGGCTGCGTTTGTAGAGCCGGTGTTGAAGGAACTGGGACGTATGGTGCCGGCCTTGCTCGCGTTTTACGCGAGCAAGGGATAGAAGTGTTGGAGGTAAATCGCCCTGACCGTAGTAAGCGCAGATTGAAGGGAAAGTCCGATCCTACCGACGCCGAGAGCGCTGCGCGCTCTGTTCTCTCGGGAGTGGCAACTGCCATCCCAAAAATCCAGTCTGGTGCGGCTGAAGCCTTGCGGACCATTTCCGTCGCCAGGCGTAGTGCAGTCAAGGCCAAGACACAAGCAATTAACCAGCTGCGTGCGATTCTAATCAGTGCACCCCAGGATATCCGAGAACGTCTGTGGAAACCAAAAGCCGAACATTGCGTGGCGGCCTGCGCGCATTTGCGCAATCTGGGACCGACCTTACTTCTACAGACATTGACCACTGCGTTGCGACTTCTCGCAAAACGCTGGCTTGCACTGGCTGCTGAATTGAAGGAGCTCGATGCGAGCTTGGAGACTTTGACCAATGTTTCAGCGCCACATCTGAGAGCACAGTTTGGCATTGGCCCGCAAACTGCTGCTGTGTTGATTGCAACGGCCGGGGACAATCCAGAGCGCTTGCGTAGCGAGGCGGCGCTTGCAGCCCTTTGTGGCGTAAATCCTCTCCCCGCGTCGTCGGGTAAAACTGTACGACACCGGTTGAATCGCGGCGGAGATCGCCAGGCCAACAATGCGCTCTGGACCATCGCGATGGTTCGAATGAGAAGTGAACCAAGAACCCGCGCGTACGTTGCCCGGAGATCGGCAGAAGGCATGTCAAACAAGGAGATTCATCGCTGCTTGAAGCGCTACATTGTGCGGGAACTTTATCCGCTGATCATGGCGGATCTCGCCTCTGTAGCAGAGGTTTCTTGACATAGGAGCGTCAACGCCGTCGCTGAACGCTTCTTCTTAAATTTAAAGATGGAGCGTGTCTGGCAGCGCAATTATGCGAACCAAGCCGAAGCCAAGCTTGATGTGGCCAACTACATCGTCGGCTTCTACAACTGCGAGCGCTTGCATTCTGTATTGGGCAATCTGCCGCCCAGCGTCTATGAACGCGCAATGGCAGAGAAAGAACTTATCGTTGTGTCCGAAATTACTTGACCACTACATATATCTGCACACTTTTGATGAGAAGGTCTTGCGCTTCGGTGTGCCTTTCCTGCCTGTCGAGTAGACTCGCGTAGTCATTTAGGGCGCGCGCCACTTCGAGGTGAACAGGACCGTGGGCTCTCACGACCAGCTCATGCGCACGCTTTGATGCAAGCAAGGCTCCCTCATCGTCGCCCAGGTTAAAGCACACCTCGGCAAGATTCCTCAGGGTGTTTCCTAAATCATTGTGGACTTGCTCGCCAAGACGTTCGAAGATGCTGATCGATAGCGTTAGCAGCTCGTAAGCTTCCCGGTTGTTGCCGCTTGCCTCCGCGTGCATCGCCATATTGTTGATCACAAACGGGTCAATTACCGTTTCACTATCGTGTTCCCTGTAGATCCAGCGAATCTCGCGAAACAACTGACCTGCTTCATCGAGCTGATATTGTTCCAAGAGAGCGCCACCAAGATTCGATATACATTGAATCAGTAAATTGTAGTCCCGTATCGGGGCTTGTCGTAGCAGCGCTAGCGCTTTACGGTGATACTCAAGCGACTTGTCATGTTCGCCCAAGTAATCCCAGGTATGGCCGAGATTCGTGAACACACCCACAACGTATTCTGTCTCAGCCTGATTCGCGTCAAAAACTTCCTGCGCCGCGTTCCACAGTCCGATAGCCTCGCGGTACGCGCCCGTACGGACCAGGAAGTATGCCAGCTTGGATTTGACGAGTGCCGCTTCGATACTGGCTTCCCCGGTTGCACAAATTTTCAACGCAAGCTGCTGGCGTGCCAAGTACGCGGCGTTGTCGAACAAAAGATGGTTGGCATACCACGCTGCGAGCTCGCTCAGAGCAGGCAGCGAGTGCCATTCTGACGTGTACGGTAAAAGAGCAGGCAGCCAGTGACGCACTTCATGTTTCCACGGGGTTTCGTCAAAACTGCGCTGTTGCATTAACAAATAATTGCCCAGCTCGCACTCGCCGCCTGGTTCAATTAAGTAGGGGCCGCTGCGCGTCGGATTTATCAGCCAGTCGATTAGCGACTTATGAAATAGTACTAATCCACCATTTATATCTTCAAGGAAACCGCCCATTGGCTCAACGATGTTGCGCCGCACCTGTCCTGCCGTCCACCCCAGCATTTGCTGTGCTAACTGTGGCGCCAGCGGACCGGGTGCAGCCGCCATAAGACGCAGGAATGGCTCCTGTGAGGTTCTATAGACTTGAGTATCGGCAAAATACCGCTTGAAACTGGTCGTATAGAACCCGTCGAGGCCACGGGGCACATTGGCGATATTTCGCCAATCTGGGGCCGAGTCTATCAAGAGGCGAGCGTATAGAAACACGCCTTCAGATCGTTCTACCACCGTCCCGATGATGTACTGACGCTCATCGCTGTCAATCTCCCGGGGAATGACGCTATCCAAATAAACACGTATGTCTTCGAGATTATTTTCGGTGTCGCTCAACACTTCGTATTGAGTGAACTGGGATAATTGCCGCTCGAGATAAGGTTCTGATCGTGAAGTAACCACAAGGCCAAGCCAGCTAGGCAAATCATTTGCGTGTTTACTGATGAGATCAACGAGGACATTAGTGCCGTCGCTCCGTCCCGCTTCGTCCAGCCCGTCGATCACTAAGCTCATCCTGAACGCTTCCGGAATTTTTGCGCTTTCGCCTAAAGGTTCGGTAATCAAATATCGAAAAAGGTCATCCGCGGTTTTCTTTTGAACCTTGTCTTGGTCTACGCGCTGACCATACAGGAGCTTAGTCCGATAGTCTGGAAGTCGGCTCGCCATTTGATAGGCCAACGTGAGAATCGCTTCTTTTGCGGCCTCCTCTGGTAACTTCTTAGTCTGATAATTGCAAAAATAGCTAGCGATGACCACCGTTTTAGCCTGCTGTGCTAAAACGGCGGCAAACGCACTTTTACCCACGCCAGGTTTTCCCTTGATCCAAAATATCTTTGATTGGTCGCTCGCCAACCACCGCTGGTACTCGTCAAACAGCCAAGCTCTCCCAAGAAATCCAAGGGTTTTTCGGGCAATCAAAGTTTCAAAGGTTTGAGGTTCTAGAACGTCACGTAGTCTTTGTAACTCACCGGTGGTCCGCACTTCCGCACCGTCAGCGAGGATGCGGCGCACCTCGCTCATCTGCGCCGCGAACCAATCGTTCCAACCGTCTCCGTTTCTCTTCGTCGACCATTCTTGCATGTCCATCCATTGGATATGGGTGACAGTTAACGGTGGTCGAGCCTGTTCTTCCGACTCTAACAAAAACGTCTGAACACGTTTCCCATTCCCGATCGCGATGTTGATTTCGTTCAAGCATACTCCTGGATCGCGAACCGAACGCCTCGACAGGAAAGAAAAGAAATAGTCGTGCTGCAAAATCGCTTCCGTGATCTTCGCGCGCCAATCGTTACCGCTACGGATACCCGTCCGATCGAAAAAAACCTGATGCCCATCGCGCACGAGTTCATCATGAATAAGTCGAACCAGTTCTTCGCTTTGGTCAAATTCTTCGGCGTCTGCATTCTTGTGTGCGTAACTCAAAAAGATTGTCTGCAGTCGGGCTTTTTTAAAGCGCTGTTCGCATGCCAGACATTCGTATTCGGCGGCCTTGGCTTTGAAAATAACATTCGCTGAGCGGCAATGTGAACAAAAAATACCTACGTTTTCCATGGAAGAGTGCCTTAATCTGTACTCGTGAATATTCAATAGCCGTCAATCGCAAGCGGTCCAGCTAATCCAGTGCGTTTATTTACTGTTGACATCACACCAGCTTAAGGTCAACGATTTCCTCGATGCGTCTGGTTTTGGCATGCTCCTGCCCAAATATTTTGCGATAGGTCGGTAGGTATTTATTAGCCCAGCGCTGGGCTTCGACGTTGCGGTTCTCGCGCATCAGAGAAGTGATGATCGACATCAGGGAAGTGCTCAGCAATTGTTGTAATTGCTGGACTGCTTCTTTTCCAAACGTCGCCATGTCAGCGTCCTGAACTAGCGCGCACAGCGTCAACGATTGTGGCGCGGCTCCACCATCAGTGTGCTTGAGCCAATAGGGCAAAAACTGAACTAACTGGGTGTCACGCAGTTGCGAGTCAGAAACGTCCGTCAATGAGACGAAAAATGCTAGCAGTACTTCATTAATGCTTTGGTGACCGACTGGCTTCGCTCCGTCCATCCATTCCAATGCAAGCCGAAGCTGCTCAAAGGCTAATGAGAAATCGCCTTTTGATCCTAAGATACCTGCGAAGTTTACTCGTGCACGTGCAAGCGGCTCTGGGAATTCATTGCTGTCTCGCAAACGTTCGACAACCTTGCGATATAGGGAGATCGCTCGCTCATCTTCATTAAGAATAAATAAGCATTGCGCCGCCGCTTCAAACGTAAACAAATCTACGGGTCCATCGTCGGATACTTCATCATTCGCGATGATCACCGGAGCAATCTCATCGATAAAGTCTTGTACGAAAGCGCGTTCAGACTTTAGTTGTTTTCCCAGCTCAATCAGCTTATCGCCGTCCTCTCTTTCTATGAACCCATCATTTTCAAAGGCGACTTTGATCGAGCGCATCAGTCTTGCGACATGGATTGCGGTATTAAACAATGCAAAGATTCTAAGAAATGGACGGAGAAACGTTTCGATGTTAGGATTGACGTGATCATATGACGGAATGCTGATTTCCTGCTCTCCGAGACCAAGTAGAATCCGGTTAGCGTCAGTTAAATGAACGCCGGTTATCAATGCCGCGATATCAAACTGTTGGGCAGGCGCAGTGGAATCGGAGATAACCTCAGTTGAATGTATATCTAACAAATCAACTTCTTCACCGACTTTTTCGATCATGCGTGAATAGTAATCGCGTGGAACGTACCCATGCTTTCTGAGTTCGGACCAATAAAAAACAATATCCGTGGAGAGGCTGTGAATAATCAGTCCATTTTCGCCGATGAAGTAGCGTTCGCTTATTGCCCGGGATATGCTTGGTGTAGTGAGCGCGATCGCTAGTTCGTTGTAAGCTTGCGCTTTGAGCAACTGCCAAGGAAACTCGAACAGTCCGCGTTGGAGTCGCGGCGAAAATGCTTTGACCGTTTCCTTGTCATCGTGCGTGCGTTTTTGGAAATAGTTAGCCAGTAGCATATGCACTTGGCTGCCTGCTGCGCCTTGTAGGTAGTTCTGATCCGAAACTTCGTAGAACTGTCGGTGGAAGTAGCGAAGTACGCGGTAGTCTTGCGAGGTCGACTCAGTGAGGAACGGCGCTAGATCAAAGTACAACCGTGACCAGATGATGTCGGGTAAGCGTGCGATATCTGGCGATTTCGGGTGCAGTCGACGGAACTCGTTCATGACCGCTTCATTCGCTGAGAGCATCGCCAGCAGCTCTTCCTCGGTGAGTCCAGAACGGCTGGCCGCGAGTAATGACAGCGTTTGCTGCACCAACAGGCTGCCATGGCCCCACTGCGTCGTTAGATGCTCGTAATAGGCGGAAATCAGGCCTTGTGTGCTTGTAGGCAAGATAGGCAGTGGCGTTGCGGACGTCCATCGCCGCGCCAACGTCACAGCGATCCGCAAATACAATGGACACGACTGCGCAGCCTGCCACGCAGATAACAAGTGATTCCGCTGCTCTTGCGTAAGGGCGCGCGATGGTGCTTCACGCAACCAAGCGGTTATTAATTGTTCGCCGTCTTCGACGGGAAGCGGCGTCAACGCGAGTATGTCGGGTGAGGTACCAGTGAGACCATATGCGACGATCTTATCATCAATACAACTCAAGAGAATGCGCGATGGTGCTGGCACTTGTTCAGGCAGACAGTCAAGAAGGAAGCGTGCGTCCTGCACTGGTAGCTGGTCGATTGCATCGAGCACCAACAGGATTGATTCCTCGCTTAAGGCCCGGGTATAGGCGGCACGCACTGATGATGCCTGCTCTGGCATTGAGCCGTGACAGCCGATGCTATCCCACAGATGGGCAACCAATGTACGGGCGCTCGACACCCTCGAAGTGATCCCGATGTACAACGCGACGACACGATAAGCCTGCTGGTTGTGCTGCAGGCGATGTACCACTGACGCTAAGAACGCGCTTTTGCCCGAACCTGATGCTCCGGTAATGATGAGGGGCTTATCCGTATGCGCCTGCGACAGATATCCGTTCACAACGCTATGCTCGTGCGCACGCCCGACAAATTCGCGACTACGTTCTTGTCCGAAGCGGGTATGTTGTTGTGCCTCACGCGTTACTAGATTGACCTGCGCGACACTCGCGATTTGTTCGTCGATTGCCTTGGCTAGCACATGATAGATCTGCAGCGCAAACTGCTCGAACCCACCGTGGCTAATCTCAGAGTTCAACATGTCGCTAAGCTGTTCACTTCCAAGCCAGGTTTCTTCATATCTTTGGTAATGCTCGGGACCAAGCTGCGCCGATAAACGCGTTTTGAGCTGTTCCAATGCCGCCGTGCTGTCAGGATCAATGGCGCCGCTTTGCATGTCTCGGTACCCTGCAGCTGCCGCGTTCTGTGGCAGGCCGGAAATTACTCGTTCAAAAACGCTAACTTGTCCAGCCTCGTCGCCGACCGTGTTGGGATCGAGGGCTGCGACAAATAGTTCGAGCCCCGTCGCGGACAAATCAAACCACTCGTGCGTCATAGGGTCATCGGCAAACACGTTTTTGCAGTGCGCGAGGATGCGCCACAGATCACCTTCGTCTTGCGCAGACGCCGAGCTGAAGGCCGCCTTCAGCAACCGTTGGGGAGGAACGGCATTGTGATCGATGTGCTGCTCGGGATAACACGCTTCAACGAAGGCACTGTCATCCGCACTTGTAATGACGGCCAGGAGTTTGTCGAAGGTCGAAGTTGAGATACGCGCAGGAGCAGGACGCCAACCGAATCGATTACCCAGCAACGCGATGAAGTTGGGTTTAGGCGAAACCTGCTGGCAGCGCCTGACCTCATCTAAACAGATGTCCATCGTTTTGTGATCCTTGCCCGCCTGTTCGCTGACACCCCAACGTAGGTCTACAGCTTGAAACTGAAGCCCATGTTGCTCGCATCGTTCGCGCAACCTTGGAAAGACGGTGTCCTGCAATATCGCTCGCTCTGCTTGAAAATCGGAGAACGTCGAAGAAACGAACACTCGAATGGTTGAAGTATTCAATTGTATGCTTTCAAATTGAGTAGAAAAGTAGCGTAAAAAAAGAGCGTACATGG
Source organism: Telluria sp. BA11 (assembly GCF_056680305.1). Taxonomy (NCBI): domain Bacteria; kingdom Pseudomonadati; phylum Pseudomonadota; class Betaproteobacteria; order Burkholderiales; family Oxalobacteraceae; genus Telluria; species Telluria sp. BA11. Next base: position 158,554 of record NZ_JBWXQA010000002.1, on the reverse strand, counting down.
GATTTCGTGATGCTGGGCGCCGCAAACTGCGCAATGTCGCGGCATTCATCGGCAATCGGCAACGTGTCTGTAAGCGCGATTAGCACCGAACATTACCCTCCTTCAGGATCTTACCTTGCCAAATTCAAAATATTATCACTAATAATCATGGGATCATGAAATCGCGCAATCCTTCAGTTCGCACATATTTCATTCGCGTCTTTTAGTAATGCGAATGCGCTGCGATCAGATCGCACCGATGTGACAATCTGATAGAAATAGTACGTTTTCTCTGCAGTACACTCCCCTGTGCGATTTCTTGTGCAGCAGCAGCAGCGCCCTGCGACCACATCCGCTATTGCATGTGGCAGCACGGGCGTGTAGTCAATGCACAGCGGCAGTGAAGCCTTCCGCAAACACCGCTAGCAGTTGAACGCACTGACTGATTTATACCCACTTCCTTGCTAGGAGAGTCTGAATGAATAGTGTCGGGGAGCGTGGTGGTGGTGCCGGGCCTATGGCTATTCCATTGGCAAGGATTGGCTTTACTGGAACACATCGAGGGATGACCTACTTGCAGAAGGCAGCGTTACGTCTGTTGTTGGATATGCTGCAACCTAACGAATTCCATCACGGCGACTGCATTGGGGCGGATGCCGAAGCCCATCACTTGGTGAAAGAAGGCGTACCCGGCTGCAGGATTGTCGTTCATCCTCCGCTACGCACTGATAGCAGGGCAGCGTGTAACGCAGATATCGAATGGCCTCCGACAACGTATATCAAGCGCAATCGCCATATCGTCGTCTGCACTGAATTACTGATTGCAACACCGTTCGAGCGTAGCGAACAACGACGTGGCGGAACCTGGTCGACGGTGCGCTTTGCTCTGCATAATAAGCGGCCCGTCCTGTTGATTAGACCAGATGGGAACCAGGTCTGTTGGAACGTACGGTCAGTCGAAAAAAAGAATGTCTGTTGCGATTCGATTGTCGAATGATATCATTCTTGCGTTTGCTATTGATGCAGCGGCCCATCAACTGCCCAATTTTCATAAAAACGCGTGAGGATTATGCACCTACTTAATTTGTTTTACCGATACTGGTTTCGGTGGCTTTCAGGCTCGCTGCTCGTGGCAGCCATTCTTTTATCTCAGCTTGGCCAACATTGGACGGAGGCACTTTTTCATGCGCTGCAGATCATCGTCCTGAACTACGACCACGAGGCCGATCAAGGCAGCGAATATTTTTGGAGCATGAAAGCACTCCAGTTGGTAATCCCTGCCTTTGCGTCTGTTGGCTTGCTCAAAAATCTGTTTCACGAACAAATCAGTCCTTTGTTTGTCCAGATACAGTCGCGGTTTCAGCCACCCGAGGTGCTGGTGATTGGCGGCGGTTCGGTAGGACGATCGATTGCGGAAACATTGGCAACCCAGGGAAACCGGGTGCTGATCGTTGATCTGCATGGAGCAGCCGTTGCTTATAACGCAACGGCCGAGGCGGCGCATACGCAGGCTCGTCACCAGGAAAGGACGAAGGCCTCGTCGTACCGCGCGCCCGCCTGGCTGCGCGGCGACGGTCGGGACCACGAAATCCTTGCTGGCGCCAACGCCGCACGCGCGCGCAAAGTCTACATCTGCACGGGGGACGATGAGACCAATCTACAGATTACGCGGCAATTATTTGCATTTTTCGAAGTGCAACCGAGGGAGAGAGGGCCCACATCGGTGCGGGTCCACCTGCTGTCAGACGATGCACGTCGCGCGGTGCGCGACTGGCTTGGCTGGTACAGCTTAGTTGGCCATAAAGCTGTCGATGTTGAGTCCTTCGATATTTACGAGATCGCGGCTCGTGAATTGCTCATCCGGTATAGCCCTGATCGCTTCATGCCCACTGACCACGTTGGCGCCATGTCGCAAGTCGTCGTCGTCTCAGGCGCCGGTCGGATGGCGCAAGAATTAATCCGCCGTGCTGCACGCATAGGCCACTTCAGCGCCAATGGACGCTTACACATTTTCTGGGTAGACCCAGACGTCGATACGGCATCGCGACACTTGCAGACCATGACGCCACACATCGATTGGCAGCCCCTTTCGAATGAGATTCCGGCAGACTGGACGACGCAGTCGATCGAACATCTCGTGAAGGTTGTACTCGTTCCAAATTACTTGACGGAAGCATTGACCAAAAAGCTCATCGAGAATGCTGCCGCTGGTCGTGTCCCAGCGGTGATGTGGGCCTGTCATGAGGATTCGGCCCGCAATGCGGCTGAGGTGCGTGATTTTTGTGCCTGCTATAACCGCTACCCCGCCACCGGGGGCACAAGCAGCCGTGCGGTTGCAGTGCAGTTCAGTCAGACGCTCGGACTGTCAGATGCCACTGAGAATACAAAGCTATTCGCTGGCTTCTCTTGCGTTCCAGCAGAAGCAACAGTCATGGAATACGCGGTCGACGTACTGTGCGACGGGCAGCGCGACGAGCTCGCCAAATACATCAACACCGTCATCTATCACGGCCGGAGCTATAGTGAATACGCAGAAAAGGATTGGGCCGCTCTGCCGGAATTCATCCGTGATTCGAACCGCGAGGCCGCTGACCATACCTACATTAAGCTGCGCTACAGTGGAGTTGCGGAAAGTAAGGTCGACCGCTTGTTGGCAGCACCAGGTCAGCGATTGTCGACCATAGCGGACCCACCCGCCGTACCCGTGGATTTAGCCCGCAAAGTCTGGAATGCCCTTAAAGCATCCCTCTCGGTCGTAGAGCATCGACGCTACTGCGCATTCATGTTTGCGGCGGGGTTCGCGCAGCTTGAGAAGCGGCCAGAAGACATGTCAAGTCTGACAGGTGTACAAAGCCTTTCAGCGGCAAATGTCTTCGGCGTCGACAAACCCGAGAAACACTGGGAACGAATGGTGCGGCTTAATGCAAGCTTGCAGCCTTTCGATGTGCTCACTGAGAAAGAAAAGAAGAAGGACGACGAGATCGTCCGCCATATGTTCAGCCTGACTAGGGAAAACCTCGAGGTTCGTACCGCCCGTAAACGCATCGGTCAGGTCCAAGTCAGCTTCGCCCGCCGCCCAGGTGAAATGCAAACGCTCGAGGGGACAGTACAATACGGAGCGAACAGCGCCATCATTACAGGCGTGGCGGGCGAGCAATGGCCGGTAGAGCGTCCGGCTTTTGAAAACAAGTACGAGCCCAGCGAGGGTCTGCAAATGGGCAGTGATGGGATATACGTCAGCCGCGCGCGATCTGTAAAAGCTGTACAGCTTCCTGCTCCCTGTACTTTCACGCTGGAAGGTAATCGTGGTGACCTGTCTGGACGGAGGGGCGATTGGGTTGTCGAGGATGATACTGGAGAGCTTGGCGTTGTTGCCCGTGATATCTTCGAGAAGACTTATGAACTTTGCAGCGCCCCACATGCGCGCCACACTTTGCCTGCTCACGCCTAAATTATGCGCGATCTCGCACGCTTCTAAGGACGACCAGCGGCTTTCCCTGCTGACGTGATATACCCAGTAGAGGCGGCAGCGGCCGCCCTACACACTGCATGCGCGCTCACGGCAAACACCATAATCAGCCCAGCCGACGCCTTCGCGGCCGTTGCATCCCAGTATGAGAACATACCGGTCCCGTGAGAATTTGACGTGAAGCACTGCAGATGCTCAGCTGCCGGCAATTCGTAAAACGAGCTTTCCTTTTATCGACAGGCTCTGTGCCTGCTCAGCAGTGTATTCCTCATCGGGATATCGTCCTTTATCTTGGTTATCGTTGCGAAGCACAACTCGCCCATCAGCGCGTCTGTTGATTCGTTTCATGCGCGGTCCGTCAGGCGTATCGATGAGATAAACATTACCGTCGCTAATGGCACGCGCGCCCGTATTGAAAACGAGTATGTCTCCCGTCATGATGAAGTTCGACATTGAATTGCCCTCCTCGTATGTCGCGATCAGTTGACCAACCGGCGTGACGTGACATTTCGAAAGCAGATCTGTCCATATACAAATCGGCGAATAGTCGAGTTTTGCACCCAGGCACGTGCTGCCACAGTTCCCTTCTGATGGGAGGAACGGCACAACGACGGTATCCAAATCACTCGGTACCTGCGCGATAGATAACTCCATCTCACCCAGCCCGGTCTCGAGCCAAAACGCGTTGACTTGTAATGCCTGTGCGATGGAGGCGAAGCTACCGCTGGTGTGTGCCCGGTTTTTCTCCAACGCCGATATGGTCGGCTGGGTTAGGCCTGCAAGCTGGCCTAGTTTTTCCTGGGAGAGCCCTAGTTCAAAGCGGCGCATCTTCACCCGCTCTCCCGTTGTTCTACGTGTCACGACCTCGCTGGGTAACTGGCCTGTAGTCGCCTGGTCCTGACGCTCGAGTTGACGCTTTTTGTCGATGGGGTGTCGATCGTCGAACTCAAGTCCGCCGGCCTGTACTCGCACGATGACGTCATCTGTCCAAGCAGCTCGCCGAAAGCCCTCATCGAGTGCGTTAAGGCCCGCTTCTTGTTCGCTGGAGCCCCATACTGTGATGGTCGACTTCCGCCACGGCTGAGCTGCCCCATTCTTAAAATAAAGGTCCCGCTCCGAACTACGCAAATCCGCGGCCGGATAGGATCCGCCAATGGTTCGGTTCGCGCCGTTTAAAACAGCATCTATCCTCGGCTTCAAATGGTAGTCTCGGCCGCCTACAGTCCAGACAAGTTTTATCAACTCGCGCGGTCTCATGTTTGTCCCAAGAGTTTCGCCGGTGTGCCGATTGGTTAGTAGATAGCGTCGACCATCTTCACGACTTACGTCCGCTGTCGTGTTCTTGTCCTGCCTAGGATTAGGGATTCGTAACTGTGTCACCAAACTTCTCTCAAAACGGGGATCGATCATCCTAAGGATTCCTTAGTGTGACGTCGATCGATTCCTAGAACGTCGTGGCCGTAGAGCTAACTGATTTCGCTGATCTGGAAGAGGGTGGCGAACTGCATTCCTTGATATTTAGCGCTCAGAAAACTCGGCCGCTATTCAAGCGCCGCCTCAGACCAGCAGAACTCAACAAAAACTCTACAAAGAATTTACAAACACTTGATAAATACTTAACAAACACTTTACAAAAACTCTGAAAAAAACTGGACGAAAACACTACAAGACGGAAACGAGCTAAAAAATTTGAAAACCCGGCGGCAACCACGGTTTCCGGATCGTTCACTCTTGCACCAGTCACACTCCACTTGGCGGTATTTAGATTTCGATACGAAACAACACGGCATGCTAAAACACAGTCAAGGCTCCTCCGACAATTGCGAGCACCCATAAATACTCTAAGAGACGGTTTAAAAACTCACCGGAAACGCATCCTTTGTAATAACGATGAGCCGAGGGCGATGTAAATCATGGCTTCGGATACGTCGAGCCGTTGCTCGTAGTCGCGGACTAGGCGCCGGTATCGCATCAGCCATGCAAACGTACGCTCGACGACCCAGCGCCGCGGTTGCATCTGAAAGCCGTCCTAGCCCTGCAGACCGCACACCACTTTGACGGTAAAGTCGAGATGAGCGGCTTTGTCCAGCAGAGTGTGTCGGTCATAAGGAGCATCGCCAAACAAGTACTTGACCCAAGGCCAACGCTTGACGATAGCATCAAGTACCAACTGCGCACCTGTCGAGTCGGCGACATTGGCCGGCGTCAGATTCATCGCCAACAGTCGCCCGCCGGTATCGACTGCGATGTGCCGCTTGCGCCCACTGATTTTCTTGTGTGCGTCATAGCCGCGCTCACGTGCGCCTGGCGCCTTGACGGATTGACTGTCGGCGATGCCGGCCGAGGGAACAACTTCGCGCTGCTCGCACATCCCGTCAAGCATCAAGGCCGAGTCGTGGATCGTCCGGAAAAGGAAGCGTCGTATCAAGCGACGGAACCAGTAGTAAACCGTTTGGTACGGAGGAAAATCGTGCGGCAACATGCGCCATTCACAGCCGGAACGCACTAGATAACGGAGCGCATTGATCACCTGACGAAGTTCTGTCTTGCGAGGCCGACCGGTACGGGCTACACCCGGCAGTAATGGCTCGACGAGCTTCCACTCCTGATCGCTGATATCGGTTGGATAGCCCTTGCGCTCCTTAGGTACCCGAACTTTATGCCGTGTTCGCTGCTCTGCTGTCCACATAGGGTCCCCCCGTCGCCCAGAACCATTTAGACATCAAAGTTGCTTCCGAGTTTTTAAACCGTCTCTAAGGCCTCCTTGGAGGTCAAGTACACAATAAACGCCAAAATCGCAGAGTTCACACTTAAAAATAGGTGTTTGCCGTAGTCCTCCACTGACTTACCCTGCCGTCCATCTCCACATAAAGCTTATAATGGTCGACAAGATACGCATGCCATTTCTCGTGAGGCGGATAAACCGCGCCCGGCTGAACTTCGTTCTATAAACTTGACTGATCTACCTGCGCCATTATGACCTCCTAAATAAGATTCTTAAACTTGTAGAGCTCGCCGCACCTTCTGCCTGCACACGAAACCGTGATTTTCACCATTGCGCCGCTCACTCAAAACGTCAATACCAGAACGAACTTTAAGTCTACGTATCCACATTTATTTTACTCAAGAATAAAACCGTCGGATCACCAGTTTGCGGCAGCAATCCAACGCCGTAAAAGTCAGCCCACACAGTTGTTCCATCCTCATGCCCTGTTAAATTCTGAAAAGCACGACGTTCACCACGTATTAACCACACGAGGGAACATTGCGAAGAATTTAAAAGTTCAAGCAGCGGTCGAACCTTCGCAAAAAGAACTCCTCTTCCCTCGGGTCCACTGGTTAGACCAAACACGATCTCATTTTCGTGCCGAATCACACCATTTTTAAAATCTAACTGTAAGTTCAATTCTTTGAAAAGTGACGGCACAGGTAGTACGGACGGCGCATTTTCGTCCCGGCGATCCGGATGCCCGCACTCAGCCACGAACGGTCGTGATGCACATGGAAGCCAATTATTTCTTCGGTCATTATCCGAGGACTTATCAAATCCCACATCCCAGTCCAGCTGGGAATTTGGCCAATGCGCCAAGGGGACGTTCCAATTTTGGTTCGGATCGATCCTTCCACTTCCACAAAGAGCAGCACGGACGTCTGCCGTTTCTATACTCGCCAACAGCGATGGAAGATCTTTGTTCTCGATAAGGACCGGCCAAAGCTGCCACCACAAATCTGCGCGAAAATCTCGGCCTAGCGCCCAATGTCCCGGCGCGAAATCGGTTTCCCAACTATGCTCTGCAAAAACCCGAATCCAAGGACCATCTCCCCAACTCGGTGGTAATTGTGGAATAGATGTCACCATATGCATGGGCGGTAAGTCGAAACTTGTTGACCTTATCCACTGGCGCATCTCATCAATTTCGGGTCGAGGCCAGTTCGGCGGAATAGGGAGCTTCCAAAACTGGTCTATACCATCGGAATCTAAGGACTTCGTTGTGACTTTAAGCCATCTGATTGGATCATACAACTGTAGGCTTAATTGATCGGGACCGTCATATGCTTTAACTGTTTTATCCCAATCTGGACGCATCTCATAATTGTCCGCCAAAAAAGCCAAAAGGGTATGCCAGCTGATCCATTGGTATTTCTTACCGATTCGTTCAGTTCTTCCCTCTTCACTTACTCGGCTACGCTCTCTGGTCAAATAACCTGTATCGAAATCTTCAAATCGTTCAGACGTCCATCCAAGTGAAAGGGTATTCCAGGCAATAAATCGCCCTGCCAAAGCTAAATCAAACACATCAGGTTGCGCATTCCCTGATATGAAATTTTCTGAGCGGGTAAATGGTCGGCTTGGCTCTTGAGAAGAGGCCAAGGGAGTGCATGAAAATGGTATTGACGCTGAATTTCCGCCCATGACGTACCGGTAGAAATCCCACCCGGTGCTCGAGGAAACAATCGCAAGAAAGCCACGAGAGGAATCAAGACCCTCAAGTACTGCTTTACTTGGCACTTGATTGAGGGGTAAAACGCTGTGATATGGGGGCGAGATTAGTCGATGGTCAGCACTAGTCCTGCTCAGCAGCCCCCTCTTATCTGCCTCCTCTATAATGATACGCACGTAATGTCGAATAATTACGTGACACCAACGAGGGGCTCCTTCAATAAACTGCGTCTGATATACCAATTGTGCTGCAGTGGCTGAGACTTCTGGATCGCGTCCGTCTAAAATAACACCCCAGGTAGCGACGAGCACGGCCTCAAGAATGTACGGATCGTTAACCTCAAGAAAATCAGGCAGAAACTCGGGGACTACTGTAGGGCGTGCAACTAAAACGCGAGTAAGGCCCTTGATCGCGGACTCTCTGAGTGCGCGCTGGGAAGTCGAGCAGATCCACGCCAAGAGACGCGCCGACGGTAGGGCTATTTCTGGGTGGATATTCGATAGATCCGAATCGCGCGCCCACTCGACGAGTTGCCGCAAGCTTGACGTTTCCGATTCCCATAGGGAGACCAGCTTAGTCGACCAGATCGCATCTCTTTCGCCAGGAGATCCTTGAGAAACCAGCTGCGGATGAATAATTTCGTCCATGCCAAGGGGATGACCCGGAATCATGCTGAACCGTATTAGGTCGTCCAATATCGCATCTTCACTCATTTCAAGTGAATTGGACTGCCACAGGCGTCTCAATTCCGTTAGGTCAGCACAGAAATCTCGTGGATTCGAGCGCCATCGAAGGCTGTCAACGAAAGAAGCAGCGAGCTCCCAGTCATCGTTGCTACTGCTACCGATCAGAACAGGTAGCTCTACCCCTGTGGATCGCGGCGTAGCTAGGCACAAGGCTTCGAGAAGCCCGGCACGTCTTTTATATAACGGGTGATCTGACCATTCTATTGTCGCCAGCGGTTGCAGAAGCCCACCGACTTCGAAGGCAGCCTTAAGTGCGCCGAGCTTTTCTGCAGACGTTTGCAGATTTTTGAAAATTTGCGCCAGAATTTGATCCACAACGAACGTATCAGAGAGACGCTCGAATCCGAACTCTATAACATCCTCGTCTGCTTCGTCGATCCGGTCTATTAGGGCTCCTGCTGAACAAAGAAAACTTATCGTCTTTGTGTTGCCGCTGATCTGGGCCGCAATCGCGTCTGCTTCACTACGCGGAATTGTAAATTTCCCGCACTCAACCATTGCTTTAGCAAGGCGCTTCATAATACGTCGTACAGGCTGAGGTCTCGAAGGATCGTCAAGTCCTAATACATCTTTGGCATCGCTCTCGATGCGTTCCATCCAGGCATTCCAAACATCTAACCAAGACGGCTGCCAATGATTGAGTTCCCGCTTTGTCAAGCTTTTTGCAAGAAGCTGAACATATAGTGGATTATTAAATTCGCCAAACGGCGGTGCGCCGGGAACGGTTACGCCATAAAATTCAAAATATTTCGAAAGCGCTTCCGGCTCAATACCAATAAAACCAGGGTGTCCCCAGGATATCCACGGTTCTACGCTGGATTCAGACACCACGGGCAGCATTTGCCGTGCATAATCGGAACGCACGGAAATTGCGAGCGCTAAATGCGGACGCCGCTGTACCGCTTCGATCATTGCAAGAAGCTCTCTGCGCCAACGGAGTCGGTCTGGCGTCTCGTTGATTGCATCAAATACTATAAGAGCCCGCTGATTCGCGTTGGCCGCTTCGTTTTCGAGTGAATCTAACAGCTCGTCGGTGCTGCCGCTCCAATCGAGTCGTTCGCAAAAAGCTTGCCAGAGGCCTCCTGACGCGTTCAACATCTGTCCAAGTACGCCAACCGCTAGGCCGCCATCCTGAAGCGTTTTGTTCATTTCGTGAACGAGGGTGTGCGTTTTTCCCTGACCAGCGGGTCCTTTCAATAGCAAGACACGCCGTTCCGCCAGAGCTGCATACTTTTTTAGTAGGGAATGCGCATCACGCGCGCGCTCAACCGTTTCCCGGAGCTCACGAAGAGTTCGCTGTTGCTTTTCCGAGGCAGCGCGGTCTGCGGCGCCCTTAGATTCTGCAGATTTTTTCTCGTATTCTGAAGAAGCATAATCTCTGAGCTTCTTAAGCATTTCACTCGTCTTCGAGAAATCTGGAAGCGTCATCCATGCATAATTTTCCCGCAAACTGGCAGCGGCGTTTTCCAACTCTTGACGGTACTCCGAAAAATCAGGAGTAGTTGGAACGGCCTTGTAAACGAGTGCGAGTGCCGAGTCGAATGATGAGATTGCTGACCTACGGACCAATAGCCAGTCAAAGACGTCAGAGATTACGGTCGCAACGTGCGCTGCTTTAGTGTAGCGTGGCCCCGCATTAGTCGTAAGTATGCTTGCTTGGCGGCAGGCCCACTCGCTGAGCTTCAACTGAGTCCCTGGATAGCGCTGGCTTAAGAGTGTTCGTAGATGCGCCTCGACCTGATTCACAAAGTCATCAGTATCTTTGAAATTCCCGCATGACCCTGACCATTTTCCGTCTTCTTGGAAGGGCGCTCGCTTAAAAAAAGCTTCTTGGTTTTGGTACTGCTCATCATCTGGACAGCTACTACCGGCATCAGGCTTCCATCGATAAATAAGCACTTCTGGCAACTCTGCGCCTTTTCGGCGGGCTTCCCAAGCACGGTAGAATTCGTATTCAGTCCCTGAAAGGTATTGAGTTCCGTCAGGTTTTCGGAAATCGCTTAAAGGCATTGGTGTCCCAAACCTACAGCGGAAAATCCCAAGAAATAGATTACACTGCTCTGGGACAGGTAATAGCGTGTTAACTGACACCTGTGGTGATCTTAACGCCTCGAACGGAATGCCAGCGTTCCAATCCCAAGCTATCACGCTCACGTGAGCGAAAGACCTTACGATCGGGTCGTCGTTTAGACGCTTGACAACCCGATGCACAGATTGGCGTTCATCTTCGCAATCTCCGGGCGATGACAAAAATATGCGGTAGTCAATCATTTTTTCTCACGCCTTTAGCTCTCTCACGTCGATGCATCGTTAACAGGATATAACCGTGCCAGGCACGGTTCATTAATTCTATCTCCACAACGATTCCGGTGTAAGGTCAGCCGTCAAATATTCTGGGTACTTAATTTCAGCGCCGTAGGGGCAGGTCACGTCACGAATGCGCGACGGACAAGATCTACGTGGGTAACGTACCTTGGGTATGGAAATTTGCCGTTGTGCGGCGTAGCTGTTGCGTGCGCCGTATGGCTACTGAACCAATCATGGCAGACAAGCCGTTAAACGGTTAGACACGCAGCTCAAAAGAAAATTTGCTGCCGAAGTACACGGTGTGGCGCTCAATCGCCCCTAACGGCGCACGATTGATCCCAGTTCGGGCCTACATGACTAGGCGGATAGTAAGGAAGCGTCTAGATGCCCGCTACCGGCAATGTATACCCAAAGGTAAGGCGAAATTTGATGGTTGAAGTGATAGTTGCTAAATAATATACTGAAATAAACCATTTATAGTCAAGGGCTTATGACTTAATTCTGGCGGAAGCGGTGCGCCATTTCGGGAGTCATGAACACTGCGGGCAAGGGCTTGTTCTCACTGGTTCTGGTGCAACCCTGTTGAGATAGTGAAGAAGGTTCGGCAGCTCCCGACCGCCAGCTCAGTCCGCCTTCAGCTCTTGCGCATGCCGATCATGTTGAGCCCGCCTCAGCTGTCCGGCCTCGCTTCACAATGCTTGGGACCGTCGCACGTGTGACGCCGTAAAGGCTCGCCAGTGCACTTATGCTCTGCTTGTTCGCGTATCGCTGAATCGTCGCCGCGCGCTGTTCAGTCGCGACTAGCTCTTAGAGAAATGGCTTGTAGTAAGGATCCTTATTTGCGCCATGTAGGAAACAAGAGTTGAACCGTTGGCCGATCCCGTATCTTGAATGATGTCCGTATATGGACTCCTCCTCGTTTGCAAACAATCCGTCTTCAGGCCGTGAGGTACGACTGCTCACGTATATCCGGTCTCGTACTACTGCACCTGTCCCAGGTGCTGGACCCTGATGGGCTATTCGCGCACTGACTCCCTATCGCTTCGACGGGCTCGGAGGCCTCAGACGTTATCGGGTTTCATCAGCGCCGGTTCGACCTCTTGGCCATCATGCGGCTTGTCATTCAATCGTGGTTCGGCTACTTCTTCAGTGATCTCTACCGCTGCTGTGCTTAGGCTGTTTGAGGTCGATAATCGGTTCCTTTGGTCAGCATTGCCCAAGCTATGCGCGCAGTTTTGTTCGCTAACGCTACCGAGGCGATATTCGGATGTCGCGTCGTTGCGATGCGCATTACCCAGGTGCTCAGTCGATCTGTTTTGGCCTGAGCCGTTCGGATGACAGCTCGGGCGCCATGCACGAGCAAACTGCATAGGTAAGCATCGCCTCGCTTGCTAATACCTAGCAATCGCTCCCTTCCACCCGAGCTGTTTTGTTTGGGCGTAAGCCCAAATGAAGCAGCCATCTCTCGACCGTTGGAAAACTGACTCGCGTCGCCAACCGTTGCCAGCAATGCCGTCGCGGTAAGCGGCCCGATGCCACGCACTTGCTGCAAACGTACAGCCACTGGGTCTTGCCGAGCAAGCTGTTCGATCTCCCGGTCGAGTTCTTCGATACGCTCGTCGAAAGCCAGCAGATCAAGCCACAGTCCACGCAACAGCCGACGAAGCGTTCGCTTAACCCGTTTTCCTGATCCTCAAGCCAGCGCGGGATTGCCGACCTCAAGTGCAGCAGTTCTTTCGGCGCCACCAATCCATATTCGGATGCCAGACCGCGCAGCTGGTTGGCCTTCGCCTTGCGCTGATCCATCAGACCCGAGCGCACCCGGTGTACGGCCTAGATATCCTGCTGCTCGACGGTTTTAACTGCGACAAAACGCATGCTCGGCCGGCTCATCGCTTCACAAATCGCTTCAGCATCGTTCGCGTCGTTCTTGTTGCTCTTGACGTAGGGCTTAACGAACTGCGGAGCGATCAACTTCACCGTGTATCCCTTTGCTTGTAATAGCCGGGCCCAGTGGTGCGCGCCGCTACACGCTTCCATTCCGATCTCGCAGCCTGGCTGGATCCTGTCGAGCAGTGCCTTTATCCAGTCACCACGCACTAGCTTGCGCCGCCAGACCGTCTTTTCTGAGCGGTCTACGCCGTGCAGTTGAAATACATTCTTTGCCAAATCGACTCCAACGCGGATAAGCTTCATGGTGGACTCCTTCTTTCCAAACCGGTTGTGTGGAAACTCCAGTTTGGCACTTACGTGCCCTCAGGGGGAGGAGGAGTCCATCCCATTGCTTCGGGTCGTTGATAGCGGGCCTCACAGGGGCTCATGTACGGATTCGTTACTTTATAACAAGCGAGGTTTCTCAAGCGCTCTAGGTAGCACAAGGTTACGCCTCTGGCTTTTTCAGGACGAGTTTTACTCTTGATAAAATACATTATTATTAAGAGCAAAGCGCTTAGTCGAACGCGTAGATCTAGTCGGGTCGGCTGTGGCCCACGACCTGGTATGGCTCAAGGACCTCGAGAGGCCATCTAGTCGTAGCATCCGTCCGCCGCAAGTTGGGGGCACTGTCGTCATCAAATCCCTAGACAAAGCGTACGCCCCAACGGCTTTCAGGCATTCTCCGATCCGCCCTCACTACGGACGCGGGAACACGCCGTCGCCTAGCTGACGTTCTCGCTTGCGCTAGGGACAGGCTCTGCGCCGCTCGGCGCGCTGTAGCGCGGAGACACCTGACGAGCCGTAGTAGGGTTAAAATCTTGCGAACATTTAATCGTTTGGTCAGGCTCTAGCAACGCTGGCGAATTTTCAAGGGGTTTGCTGATGTTTAATTTTCTAGTCACCGGTATGACCGTCACCGAGCCACGTGGGACTTTGGAACTTGGCCACGATCGCGTATTCCAGTACACCGATGAGGATTTGGAGAGGCGCTTCGCGCCGGACGGTATACCTGACGAGGCCGCTCTGATGTCGATGCCGGCAGTGATCACGAACGAGTCCAGCTGGGATCCGACCCGCTCCGTACTGGCCAGGATTGGAAGGATCACTAAGGTACGCCGTGGCTCGCGCGTTTTCAACATTGAATATACACTCGACCCAGACGTTCCACCTATCCCCAACGCCGTACTTGAACGACTGGCGCCTCAGTTGCACTTCTCTGTGAACAAACGGGGCTTCGGCGACTTCGGCACGAATCACTGGGCCGTGAAAGACGCGGACCTGTTCCGTGTGCTCTTCACAGAAGGAGTCGGACGCATCAAGCCGACCGCGTTCGATCTTCCAGATGAGCCGGTAGCAGAAGACTTGGTGAGCGTGATGATGCCGTTCAACACTGGATTTAATCGGGTCTACGCCGCTTTGCAACGAGCTGCTACAGATGCTGGTATGCAATGCTCACGCGCTGACGATATCTGGGATCACGACACCATCATCCAGGATGTTGTGAAGCTAATCAGCACGGCAGGAGTAGTCATTTGCGACCTATCTGGAAAAAATGCTAACGTGTTTTACGAAGCTGGCATTGCACATACGTTGGGCAAAGACGTGATCCTCATCGCCCAACATGATTCCGATGTCCCATTCGACCTGCGGCATATCCGCCACGTCAGGTATTTGCCGAATGAAGAGGGACTCGCGGATCTGGTGCCGAAGGTAGCCGTTCGTTTGCGAGAGTTGGCCTCAAGGCGAGCCGCCTGATGTGCGAGTATCTGACGCGGACAGACCAGTGCTTCGTCGAAAAAGAACGGGTGATCGCTAATGTGTGCAGAGGCTACTACAAGCAACCCCAGCTGAGTCCCGCGATTTACCGAAGGATTCGCTTTCGCAGTCGGGGGGGGGGGGGCGCGCCCCCGGTCCGGCTACGACCTGGCCCATGGGCATTGATGGATACGGCTAGAGCTGTATACGGGCGTCGGCATACGGGGGGACCTTCAAACAGCGGCATAAGCACGACGTCGTCGAGGCTAATCTAGCAAGAAGGCGACTTGGAAACCGTCCAGCTCACACTCGGGCACGCTGAGCTTATTTTGTGCAGGTCGATGGACTGTCCTGGTATGTCAGTAGATACAGACCGAGGAAATCGAACATCCACCTGACGATTACGAAACATTAGGTGACGCCACTTGGATAGCCAAGTCCTGATCACCGTCTTTTCCGTATTCCCGGATCTGGTCGAGAGCGCTCTGCCGGGTGTAGGCCATCGTCGTCGTCACGCTGGCATGGCCCAGTGACTCAGCCACCACCCGGATATCCCGTCCCCGTACGATCAGGGCCTTGGCAAAGGTGTGACGCAGCCAATGCGGGGAGACATCACGCAGCTGAACCGCCTCGGCGCCGCGTTCCTGTCGCCCGAGTTCCGCCGCCACCTCATCCACTGGCCCTTGCGGATCATGTGCATCAGTTCGATGCCGGCGAGCACGGAGCTGGCGGACCGGAACGATTTGAAGTTGAGCATCAGCATGGTCACCCGCTTGATGGCGCGGTGATCCTGCTCGACAATGTTGTTGAGGTATTTAACCTGGCGCACAAGGATCGGCACGTCGCGGCCGGCGTTGAGCGCATCCATGGCCGCCTTGTTGGCGCCGCTCTTGTCCATCGCGACTTTAATTGGATCGCCGTTCTCTCCCATAGCTTTGTCAAAGAAGCGCTTCGCCGCGGCCATGTCGCGCTTCGCCGTCAGCAGGAAGTCGACGGTCTTGCCATGCTTATCGACGGCGCGGTAAAGGTCGTCCACCGATTGATCGACGAATGGTCGACCGACACGCCGCGCTCTTCCATGATCTCCTCGATGTGCCGGTAGCTCAGCGGGTAGGATGCATACCAGCGGATGCAGATCAAGATCACATCGATCGGAAAGCGCATCCCTTTGAAGTTGAGCATGCCGATTCGTCCTGGATTCGGCACCGCAGTTTACTCGACCGGCCCGCCCCGTTCACTAATGCGACAGAACCCGATGGTCCTGCTCGACAATGTTGTTGAGGTATTTAACTTGGCGCACAAGGATCGGCACGTCGCAAGCAGCGTTGATCGCATCCATGGCCGCTTTGTTGGCGCCGCTCTTGTCTATCGCGACTTTGTTTGGATCGCCGTCTGCTTCCGTAGCTTTGTCGAAGAAGCGCTTCGCCGCCGCCACGTCGTGCTTTGCCGTCAGCAGGAAGTCGACGGTCTTGCCCTGCTTATCGACAGCGCGGTAGAGGTATTTCCAGACGACCTCAACCTTGATGTACGTCTCATCCATGCGCCAGCTCCCCCCGACCGGGCGCTTCTGTTTCCGCGCCATCTTCTCTACGAGCGGCAGGAAACGAATCGCCCACCGGTTGATCGATGAATGGTCGACCGACACGCCGCGCTCTTCCATTATTTCCTCGAGGTGCCGGTAGCTCAGCGGGTAAGCTGCATATCAGCGGATGCAGACCAGGATCACATCGATCGGAAAGCGCATCCCTTTGAAGTTGAGCATTTCGATTCGTCCTGGATTCGGCACCGCAGTTTACCCGACCGGCCCGCCGGCGTTCGCTAATGCGACGGAGCCCGGAGCGGTGCTAGGTGCTGCCTAGCTGATTCCGAAATCAGTCTTGCTGCGAGAAGGCTCCGGCCGATGCTGCGAGAAAGCCTAGATGAGCCAGGGTCGCCGACAACGACGTATCACCCGCCTGCTCGGCCGCAGCCCTAGCAGCAGGATAGAGCGAACTGGGAAGGAATTCAGCAATCGTCTGAAGCTGCGCCCGACTCGCAACCGGCAAGCGTGCGACAGTTTGCCTGCTGGCACCAACGTATGGTCCGACCCTGCGTGCGATGGCCGAGGCCAAGGCGTCAAGGTTGAAGCCGGTCGCTCCAGCAATGGGAATGATGTCGTCAGTACCGATACCGAACATGACTGACAGGTAATCAATTTTTTCACGAAGCGCTTCGAGTTGCGCGCGGTTGGGTGCGAACGGTAGCCTGCGGTTGAGCGGCTCGATCTTGTCGATGGCGTTGACCACAAGAATGACCTTGTTCTTCACATCAGATTTGCCGATTAGCTCATCAAAGACGCGCTGGTCGATACTGAAGTCTCGCTGGTCGGCTCGGACAAAATACAGCACGACTTGCGCCGTTCCGAGCGCCTCGCGGTAGAGCGCCATGTATTCCCGATCCAGCTTTAGATTCTCGCCAATGCCAGGCAGATCAGAGAACGAGAAATAATGCGCCGTGTTGGTCCCAGCAAACCGGTACTCGACGGACTGCATCGTCCGCGTGCAGCCGCTCGTGTCGCTGGTGGCGAACGCACGTACGCCGAGCAATGCGTTCAGGCTAGTCGACTTGCCATAGCCAGTTTTACCGACAGCAACTACGCCAATGTCTACCGAGGTTGTGTCCCCACGGTTCCAGGCAGTCGCATGCGCCGGACTCGGCACGCAGTCGCGCAGGAAACCGAAGGCGCTGCGTGATGATGCAAGTTTTTCAACCGGCCGCTCAAACCGTATTTCGCAACGTAGCATGGGTACTTACCACCAGGCGAATAGGCCACCGATCGCGCCAATAACGGCGCCTGCAATGGCGCCGGGCTTGCCAAGGTATTTAGCGCCAATCGCTGCGCCTGTTGCGCCACCCTTGACGATTCCTTCGATCCTACGCAAGAGCGAGCCCTTAACGTTTTCAGTCGCCTCAGCGGAGATATTTTCCTTCGGGATTTCCTTAAACACCGAAACCTTCTTGTCGTCCGGCAAGGAGAAGATCAGTTCATCTACTAAACGACTAAGACCGTATTTTTCTTCTGCCGACACTGGGATGATCTGCGATTGTTTCAGTCCGAAGCTAGCAGCCACGTCCATCACCTTGGCATCGATGTTTTTCGCTTGCGCGGAACCTGGACGGCGCTCGTTGACGTTCCACTCCCTAAAGGGCTCGATTTTGTCAGCCTGGTTCAGCACGACGATGAACGGAATGCCGCGCTCTAGGGAGACGCTGATTAATTCGGCCGCTCCGGTTCCCGCCGGTGCCACAACCTGAGACAATGACGCTACGTTCCTCGCCCGCCATCGATCATGCAAAAGAGCTTCTCCGACCTCGAATACGCCGCCAAGAAAAAGCTCACGCGGCGCGACCTTTTTCTCGCTGAGATCGATAGCGTGACACCGTGGAGCAAGCTGCACAAACTGGTCGAGCCGTTCTATCCGAAGGTCGAAGGCGCTGGCCGTCCACCGATCGGGCTGGCGCGAATGCTGCGGATGTATGTGGCCCAACAATGCTTCGGTTTGTCGGACGAGGGCATTGAAGATGCGATCTACGACAGCCAGTCCATTCGCGCTTTCGTCGGCATCGATCTGGGCCGCGAGTCGGCGCCAGACGCGACGACGCTGCTCAAGTTTCGTCACCTGCTCGAAGCAAAAGATCTGACGCGCCAGATCTTCGATACGATCAACCGACACCTCGCCGAAAAGGGTTTGATGATGCGCGAGGGGACCATTGTTGACGCCACGCTGATCGCCGCGCCACCGTCGACGAAGAACAAGGATGGCAAGCGTGATCCGGAGATGCACCAATCGAAGAAGGGCAATGACTGGCACTTCGGGATGAAAGCGCACATCGGCGTTGATGCTGCGTCTGGCTTGGTGCACACCGTCGTGGGCACGGCTGGCAATGTCTCCGACGTGACGCAAGCACATGCGCTTTTGCATGGAGACGAGACCGCTGCGATCGGCGACGCCGGCTATCAGGGCGTGGAGAAGCGCCCGGAAAATGTTGGCAAAGCGGTGACCTGGCATGTCGCCATGAAGCGCTCCAAACGCAAGGCGCTGCCCAAAAACAAACTGGGCCGCATGACGGAAAAACTGGAGCATCTGAAGGCCAGCGTGCGCGCGAAAGTCGAGCATCCGTTCCATGTCATCAAGAACCTGTTCCGTCATCGAAAGACGCGCTACCGCGGCCTGGCGAAGAACACTGCGCAACTGTTTACATTGTTTGGCTTCGCCAATTTAGTGCTGGCTGGGCGACGATTTAGGGTCACTGAAACCCGAGTTGCGTCCTGAGCGCCAAAAGGCGCAAGGAATACCGCTATAACGCATAAAAACAGGCTGTAGTGATCTCTAAAAAACGAGATCGCAGCTGGAGCGCGACCGCGTCGCCAAAAAACCTCGGAGACGCCAAAATCGTCAATTGATCAGCGTTTCCCTAGATACGGTTTCACGAGATTGTTATAAAACTCGATGTCGACCGAATACGCACGATCGTCTGCCTTAAGCACCCACAGCACCGCATCAAGCTTCGGCAGCAATTTACGATACAGGGCGCCATACTCCTCATCACGCTCACGGCTCTCGCCGACGCCGGGTACATCCACCAACGTAATGCCTTCGCCACTTCCAATTTCAATTAAGACTTCTTGTGGGCTCCGGGTACACGCAGCGACGTTTGATACTTCGCAGATCTGCTGGCCGAACAGCGCATTGCACAGCGACGACTTTCCGGCTCCTGTTTTACCAAGCACGCCAATCTTCGCCTTGTACTCAAGCATTTCGCCAAGCTTGGCTTCGATCTGGCGCTTTTGCTGCTCACTGAGCCCTAAGCCCTGCTCGTTAAGGACATTAAAAATAGACATCGAATCGTAACCCTTGTAAAGTGATGTGCTAGTTGAAGCTGCGGCAGCGTACGCGCTACGAAGCCAGTAAATAGTCAGCCCACGCGTACCAATGACTTGTAAGCAAAAAAAATTACTGTTTCGTTGAATTATAAACCAAGTATTTCTTCATGGAAATTTTATTATCACTGTGAAATAACCGCTTAACCTCTACTTTTAGATCGCTCTAAAATGGGGGATTACCGGCGGCTCGGAAATTATTGCAGAGAATGCAATTCTTTCGGTTCTGTCGCGTTGTTGGTCAAACAGCGGAATTTACCCCGATCCGGCCTGCACCGCTCAAGCTGCACGGATCATTCCTGCCACCGTAGTAAATTGGTCGGCGAACGACATGGCCGCGGCACCGTCGATTGCGAACTGGCCTTTGCGGATCATGTGGATCAGCTCGATGCCGGCAAGCACAGAGCCGGCTGCGCGGAATGATTTGAAGTTGAGCATCGGCCTGGTCACCCGCTTGATGGCGCGATGGTTCTGCTCGACAATGTTGTTGAGGTATTTAACCTGGCGGATAAGGATCGGCACGTTGCGGCCGGCGTTGACCGCATCTATGGCCGCCCTGTTGGCGCAGCTCTTGTCCAGCGCGACATTGTCTGAAACGCCGTTCGCTCCTATGGCTTGTCGAAGAAGCGCTTCACCGCAGCCATGTCCCGCTTCGCCGTCAGCAAGAAGTCGACGGTTTTGCCCTGCTTGTCGACGGAGCGGTAGAGGTATTTCCAGACGCCCTTGACCTTGATGTAGGTCTCATCCATGCGCCAGCAGCCGCCGACAGTTAACAACGATCTCGAAACCATGACAAGCTCTGCCTTAATTCCCACGACCGTCCTGACCCCACAGCAGCAGCTAGTGCGCCGTAAGGTAAAAGAGGACATGACCAAGATCCTCAACCGACGCCCAAAGTATGCGCAAGACCACTATGCGCATATCGTAGCGACGACGGCCGATTGGGTGATTGCCGAACAGCCTGTCAGGCAACTGCCGCTGGCGCTGTCGCAGTTGATCTCATTAGAGCTGCGTGACAGCGGCATCGCCCTGCTGGAGGAAACCCGCAACCTGAACAACCAATACATTGGTTACAGCTTCCGCACAGCTGAGGTCATCCTGACGGGTGATCCAGATTGTCTCGACTTGCATGCTCGTGCGCTGGCCTGGGGAGCGGAGGTAGCGCGGCAAGTCAACTTTAAACTGCGCCATCAGGCACGCAACGATCCATATCGTACTTTTCTGAATGCTTACGACACGATCGTGGCGCCGATCGACCAACAGATCGTGCATGGCGGTGACCGCCTGCACTCGCTCATCTGGGAAGCCATCGTCGACCTCCTGCCTTTCCAACTGCTCGACGTCATGGTATTTAAGCCGGGACACTGTACCTTGTCGCATGATGCATCGCCAGCTCACCAGCCTGAGCTCACGGTGGCGCGCGAGATGTCGTCGCCCAGAGACCAAGAGCGCTTCAGTTCGATACTCAGTCTTTACGCGGTAGAACCAGTAGCGTATATGGACAACGTTATCGTGAGACCGCTATTGACGGCGCTGCGCAGCAACTCGACACTGCCAGATCTCGAGCGACAGCGTCAGCAGTACCAGCACATGTTTGACGACCTGAAGGAGGCCTATCCCTATCTGCTGTCGAGCGATCGCACCGAACGCTATATGTTCAGCATTCCAGGGACGAGCTGCATGGCAGCGTTTTCCTTTCTAGCGCCGAATGGCTGCGGGCGCATCATGGTGTGCGACGATGCCGAGGGCTTGCGCCGCGGTATCCACACGAATTTCATGCGCGGCGCTTTGAACGTCGGGTACGACGGGCGCATAAGCTGGTGGATGCATCCTTGGCGCACGCTCGACAATGTATTCGATTACGAAGCAGCAGTGACCCTGTCGTGGTGGTTCCTCAAGCAAGTCCACGGTCAGCTGGTGCAGGATTACCTTAGTATTCAGCGTTACTACCTAGACCAGGCCATTTCTCAGCCTGCTGAAGCCGAAGCGAACGGTGTTTCGGACGACGTCCTACTGTACGTAACCCTCGCCAAAGCGTCGGAAGGGCAGCAGTCTAGCGCTGAGGTCGATGCGACCGAGCCGAAGGATGCGGCGGATCCAAACAAGAATCGACTGGCACAGCTGCGAAGGCGCTACTTCTTCAAACTGCTCGAACGCTGTGGCGTCGAGATCGCGCAAGGGAAGGGGTCAGAAATCAAACTGCTGCGCAAAGCGAAGCGGCCTTTTCGCCTCGGTAACCATTATGGTGTCAATCCGACCATCCCAGCGTTCTTAGCGGCCAACATCCTCAAACGTTTGGAAATCACCAGTGAGGACTGGATAAACGCGATCGCAGCAGACTAAGAGCGCATAGCGGCGCCTGTGACTTGCTCTGAAGGCAACCAGTTCCATACACGGAGATATATCGGACGTCCGCTATCGGCCCAGGCTGTGTAAAAACGGGTTGTGTCGCGTTAGCGATTTGAGGCTCAGATTTGCTGGCGAGGATTTTGCCGCCTTCAAACTGGACGGATTTGTCCTGCCAACGCATAAAATTGGTCGGCGAACGATGTGGGAGCAACGCCTTCAATCCTGAACTGGCCCTTGCGGATCATGTGCATGAGCTCGATGCCGGCGAGCACGTTGGCCGCTGCACGAAAGGACTTGAAGCCCAGCATTGGCCTGATCACGCGCTTGATTGCGCGGTGGTCCTGCTCCACTATATTGTTGAGGTACTTGACCTGCCGTATGGTGACCGGGACAGCCATCGCGCCGTTAATTTCGTCGATCGCGGCCTTGTTGGCTCCGCTCTTGTCCATCGCGATCTTCTCCGGCACACCGTTCTCCCGCATGGCTTTCTCAAAGAAACGCTTGGCAGCGGCCGTGTCACGATGTGCTGTCAGCAGGAAATCGACGGTCTTTCCTTCCTTGTCGACTGCACGGTAGAGATACATCCAGACGCCCTTGACCTTGACGTACGTCTCGTCCATTCGCCAGCTAGCGCCGACCCGCCGCTTTTGCTTTCGTGACTGTGTTTCAATCAACGGCAGGAAACGAATCGCCCAACGGTTGATCGTCGAATGGTCGACCGACACGCCCCGCTCTTCCATGAGTTCTTCGATGTGCCGGTAGCTGAGCGGGTAGGCCACGTACCATCGTATGCAGACCAGGACAACGTCAATCGGGAAACGCATTCCTTTGAAGCTGAGCATGTTGGACCGTCAATGTGCGGCGTTGTAGTCTACCCGATCGGGGCAACCGCTCGGCTAACGCGACAAAACCAACTAGTGCTAGGGCCGTGATGGAGTCAGCCGACATAATGGTAATAATGTCAGAATTACGGAAGAGGGCGACAGAATAGATATGGTTTACGTAGTATTACTCGACACCTATGGAGGCCTTCATGCCCGACAATTCCCAGATAGCGGTTGCCGTGCAGGCCGACATCGACGCTCTTCGTGAACGCTTTCCGCGAACCTCGGATCTGTATCGGGAAGCCTGCAGCATCATGTTTTTCAGATACGGCCTAACGCCGACCACGAATGCGCTCTACCAGTTCGTCCGCAAGGGAAGCATGTCTGTGCCTAACGAAGCACTAAGGCGGTTCTGGAGCGATCTCAGGGAACGGGCCAGGGTGGACCTGCAGCACGCGGACTTGCCGGACCAGGTCAAGCATTCAGCCGGCCAACTGGTCGGGGAAATCTGGTCGTTGGCCCGCCAGGCGGCTGACGAATCAATCGCAGCCTTGCAGCAGAGCGTGGTCGTCGAGCGCGAAGCGGCACTGGCCGAGAAGGCGACACTGGAAAACCAATTCGCCCAACTGTTATCACAGTTCGAGAACGCTCGCGCCCAGATTGCATCGGCTGAGGCGACAGTTGCGCAACAGCGAGAAGAACTAGGCGCGAGGGCAGCAGTCGAGCGGGAGACGGGGAAGCGGCTTGTCGAATCGCTGGCAGAAATCGAACGGCTGCAAGGCCTCATCGATTCAATGTCCGCAGCACACGTGACCGAGATCGACAAAATAACGGGGCGCGTTGTCCAAGCCGAAAGACGCTACACCGACTTGGAAAAACGTACACTGCTTGACCTGGACCGTGAGCGAACGACGACGTCTAGGTTACAGAAGCAGCTCGATGCAGAACGCAAGGCGTCCGCCTGCCGAATTGAAGGGATACAGGGCCAGGTTCAAACGGCCCAGTTCCAGCTTGCGAGGCAAAGTCAAGAGCTCGGCGGCTATATAGCAAAGACCGAACTACTGGCCGACGAACGCGACCGAGCCGCCCGCCAGGCTGCGGAAAGCGCGCACCAGAGTGCGGAGCTGGGTAGCCAGCTTGCCGCCGAGCGCGCCAGGGTGACTGAGCTTCGCGGACGGCTTGAGCGAACAGCGCCGAAATCGGAATCGGCCAGCGAGGAGTTGGGTTTGGCACGGGCAGCGCGTCGTCAGCGGCGACCCTCACGAAGCAAGCCAGACAAATAGGCCAGGCCTGACGCCAGCGGCCCGAGTCCCACACGCCGATCCGCGAGCTGCAGCCAGTTGTCTCGTCTGTCATCACTGAACATCCGACGCGATTCCGTATCCATAAATACTTCCGTTGTACCTAAAGCTATTGACGTGATGAGTAGGCCATGAAGATTTACCTAAACATATAGACTCGACGGGGAAAACGGGGCTTTGACGCCGAGTCGGTAGATTAAGGTGCCCCGAGTACGGAGTTTTAGGTACGGGGCGAATAGGGAAAACGGAAAAAATCGGGCGCTAAGCCCTTCTGGCTACCGTCGAACCGCGTAAGCCGTTGATTTCAAATGCGGCCATTCCCCTTGGGGTGTGACGCTGTCAGCCGGTGGCCAGAGGCCGGCATGGGTAAAGTTACGATACCTGTATAGTAAGTTTACGCATCCCAGCGGAGATCAGCCGCCGGCGCGCAGCCAGTTCAGCCGCTGGTCCTGGTGCGCGAACGCAACAAACTACCCGCCGCATTCTCCTCGAACAACCCCGCTTCTTCAATATAGCCCTGAACCGTGCCGTCGTGGCGCCAACCACCTTGCTTCTTTATGTCGCGAAACTCGGCGCCGGCGCGATGCGCGCTGGTGGC
This sequence comes from Telluria sp. BA11, assembly GCF_056680305.1. Taxonomy (NCBI): domain Bacteria; kingdom Pseudomonadati; phylum Pseudomonadota; class Betaproteobacteria; order Burkholderiales; family Oxalobacteraceae; genus Telluria; species Telluria sp. BA11. The sequence goes on along the minus strand of NZ_JBWXQA010000002.1, from coordinate 133,928 downwards.
CATGCCGCGCCGCAGGCTGTGGCTGGACAGTTCCGGCACGTAGCCGAGCTTGGCCAGCTGGGCGGCGCCGGCCAAGATGGTGTTGACGCTGGCCGGATTCAGGCGATCGGCGCCCACCACGCCCCACTTGCTGATCGACCGGAAGACCGGGCCGCTGGCCACGCCGGCAGCGTCCAGCCATGTCCGCAACGCCGTCGCTGGGCAGCACGGCCCAGCGCTGTAGGGGATCGCCTTGGCCACGCCCTCGCCGGTCTGATCCGTCTTCGAGCGTGGCAGCGTGAGCGTGATCCCCTGCGCTTCCCAGGTGATGTGGTCGACCTTGATGCCCACCAGCTCGCTGCGCCGGAATCCCCCGAAGAAGCCCACCTGCAGCAGCGCGTTATCGCGCGCCGCCTTCAGCGTGCCCAGGCTGGCCAGGTTCGCCACGATCAGCTCCAGATCTTCGATCGGCAGCGCCTTGGCCTTCTTCTTCGGGCGGCCATTGGTGCGCGCGATCCCGGCCAAGGTCTTGCGCACAGTCGGCGTGGCGGCCGGATCGGCGAAGCCCTGGTGGACGTGCCATTGCGAGAGCGCCGTCAGGCGCAGCGCCAGGGTGCGTGGGTTGAGCGTGTCGGCGTAGCGCACCAGATAGCGGATAACGGCTGGCTCGTTTGCCGGCAGCACGCCGCCCCAGTCCAGGTAGTGCTTAACTGCGGAGCGGTACGCCTGGCGCGTGTTGTCGGACGTGGCGGCAGCCAGAAAGACGCGGTGCCGCGCGGCGTGGTTGTGGTCGTCCTGCGGCGTAACAGCGGTACGGATAGCCGGTGCCGACCCGGTATCGGGCATATCGGTGACGGCGGGCGTGGTGGCCATGGCGGGCGTCGCGCAATTGCGCGCTCATAACGGGATTACGGCCAGCATAGCACGCCGCCGGTGGTATAGCCTGCTGTAACGAACATTATCGAAGCGTAAATTGGCGCGTGACGGCGAAAAACACACAGCGTAATATATCGTGATATTACGTATTATGGAATACGTTACTTAATTTCGCGAAAGGCCCACCATGGCGCGCGCAGGCATTCTTTTCTCCCAGGTGGTCAAGGCCGCCACCCAGCTGGCGGCCGCCGGCACCAACCCCACCGTGGACACCGTCCGCGCCGCGCTTGGCGACACCGGCAGCAAGGGCACCATCGCGCCCATGCTCAAGCAGTGGAAAGCGCAGCACCAAGGCGAGACGGCCGCCGCCGGCGCCGGCCTGCCCGCCGACCTGCTGGAAGCCGTCAAGGGTGTGTATCAGCGTCTGGAGGCCGGCGCGCAGGCGCAGGTTGAGCAGTTGCGCGCCGCGCACGACAAGGCCCGTCAAGAAGACGGTCAGCAGCTGGAGATGGAACGCGCCGGCGGCCGCCAGCTGCGCGCCGAGCGGGACACGCTCCTTGCCGAAGTGGCCGAGGTGAAGGCGGCGCTCGCGCACGAGCGCGACGAGCGGCAGCACGGCGCTGTAGCGATCGCGGCCCTGCGGGCAGAGAACGACGGCCTCACCCAGCGCCTGGCGGACCGGGCGGCCGAGGTCCGGCTGCTGACCGACCAGCTGGCGCAGGCCCGGCACCAGTTCGATCACTTCCAGGAGAAGGCGGCCGCGCAGCGGCAGAGTGACCGGCAGGGCTTCGAAGCGCGCATCGGCACGCTGGAGCACGACGCCCAGCAGCTGCGCACCTACCTGCAGGAGCACCAGCAGGCGGTGGCCGTCCTACGCGCGGAGAAGCAGGGATTGCAGATTCAGGTCGAGCGCACCAATGGCGAGGCGAAGGAGCACCTGGGCGAGGTCTACACCTTGCGCGAGCAGCTGGGCGCCGCGCGTGAGATGGCCAGCCGCGAGCACATGGACGCCGCGATGGGGGCCGATCTGCTGGACAAGGCCGAGCACGAGAACGTGCGCCTCGACACGCGTGTCACCGAGCTGGAAGACGAAAACGCCCAGCTACGGAAGCAAATCGAAGGCTCTGCGGGCAAGAACGCCGGCGGCAGGCGCAAGAAGCCGTAGCGCCGGGCCGGCTTGAATATTTTTGGGAATAATTTGGTGTCGAAAATGGCGGGCGTCAGGACCGGCCGATCGAGCGCAGGGCGGTATCACCTTCGCCAGCAACCGGACATTTTGACCTGAGCCGGGTGCGCTGTGCAAAGCGGCACTCCCGAGATTGAAAACTTTCCCATTTTGGAACAATGGGTTGGGCATGTTTTTGCGAAAAATCGTAATCCTGGCAACCCTCGTATCAGCCATCGTCATAAAGTTTGTAGAGTATAAGTCTTTATTGATTTATACTCTACGTCATGCAACTAATTGCCTTAATTCTCTCCCTACCCACCGAGAATGCCACTGTCCGCCAGCGTGCCTGGCGGGCACTCAAAGCGGCCGGCGCCACCGTGCTACGTGACGGCGTGTACTTGATGCCGCACTGCCAAGCCTGCCATTCGACGCTGGCGGCAGTGGCTGCCGAGGTGGTCTCCGGTGGAGGTTCGGCATATGTATTGAATGCCGAAGCCGCCGATGACACGGACTACGCTCGGCTGTTTGACCGTAGCCAGGATTACGCCGCCTTGTTACCCGAGATCACACAGAGGCGAAGCGAGCTGGACTCCGCTAACGTGCAGGAGACGCTCAAGCAGACGCGCAAGCTGCGCAAGTCCTTTGCAGCTCTGGTCGCGATCGATTTCTTTCCCGACGAGCCACAGCGACAGGTCGATTGCGCACTACGCGAGCTTGAACTCGCCTGTGCCCGAACCCTGTCGCCGGATGAACCGCAGTCGGCTGAAGGAGAGATCGGCCGACTGCGGTGTGAGGACTACCAAGGGCGCATCTGGGCGACGCGGCAGCGGCCGTGGGTGGATCGCCTAGCTAGCGCCTGGCTGATCCGGCGCTTCATCGACCGCCGCGCCTACTTCCAATGGCTGGCCAGCCCTGGAGACTGCCCATCGGACGCCATCGGCTTCGATTTCGATGGGGCGGCATTCAGCCATATCGGCAACCGCGTCACCTTCGAGGTGCTGGCCGAAAGCTTTGGACTGGATCAACCTGCCATCCGGCGGATCGGCCAGTTGGTGCATTACCTCGATGTCGGGGGTGTGCAGCCGCCAGAGGCCGCCGGCATCGAAAGCGTGCTGGCCGGGATGCGCGAAAGCCTTGCCCAGGACGACGCACTGCTGGACGCGGCCTCGACCGTGTTCGACGGTTTGATGGCCAGCTTTGGCAACGGAACCGCCACGACCTGAATGTACTGATCGCCAAGACGTCGGAGCTCAAATATTGTGCGCCTGACTGCCGAGGAGGACATCCAGCGTATTCGACCTACTTATACTGAACTGCAAGGAGAACACCTTTGAACGTCCCGAATGATGCATCGTACCGCCCGAACGAGGCGCCAGATGCCGCGATTGAAGCCGTTCCTCCAGCCATGAGCTACTTCCAGCTTTTCGTGCGATTCCTCAAGTTCGGCCTGCTCGCTTGGGGCGGTCCTGTGGCTCAGATCGCTATGCTGCGCCGCGAACTCGTGGATGAGGAACGCTGGATCTCGAGCAAACGCTTCAACAAACTGCTTGCGGTGATGCAGGTGCTGCCCGGTCCTGAAGCGCACGAGATCTGCGTTCATCTGGGTATCCGAGCAAAGGGGCGGCTGGGCGGCTTGCTGGCGGGACTTGGGTTCATGCTCCCGGGATTCTTGCTGATGTTTGCGCTGTCCTGGCTGTACTTCGAGATCGACATTGTCGGCACTTCGCTGGGTGCCGCATTCCTTGGTGTACAAGCGGCCGTAATCGCGCTGATCGTGCGCGCCGTGCACCGCATCGGAGAGCACATCCTACTTAGTCGCTGGCTGTGGGTCATTGCCATCGTTTGCGCGCTGGCAGCCAGTGGCGGGGTCGACTTTTGGATCACCCTGCCGGCGAGTGGCCTTGTGTACGCTTTGCTCGTGTTGAATCGTCGGGCGTTTGCGCTTCTGGTGACACTTGGGGCGATGGCGTTGGCTACGGCCGTTGCTATGTCGGCCGCGCCCACCGCGAAGCTTGTGGAAACGGTCATTCAAGGCCAAGCCTCCGTGCTCCTCATTTTCGTGGCTGGACTAAAAGCCGGCTTACTCACATTCGGCGGCGCCTATACCGCGATTCCGTTCGTTCGCAACGACGCTGTCGGGCGCGGGTGGATGACGGATGGGCAGTTCCTGGATGGGCTGGCGCTTTCCGGTGTATTACCGGCGCCGCTCATCATCTTCGCAACGTTCGTCGGCTATGTGGCGGGCGGTCCGGTTGGAGCGATGGCCATGACGGTCGGTGTCTTTCTGCCGGCCTTTGCGTTCTCGCTGATCTTCTATGACCGGCTGGAGGCGGTTGTGGAGAACAAGCAGCTGCACGCCTTTTTGGATGGTGTCGCGGCCGGGGTCGTCGGCCTGATTGGCGCCACCACCGTCGACCTGGCGCATGTCACCGCCGAGCGTGTGCCGTCGTTGACGGCGGGTATATCGATCTTCGCCGCGGCCTTGGCATTCCTTTATGCTTGGAAGAACAAACTCAACGTAGTCGTCGTGATCCTCGCGGCTGGACTGGTCGGGTGGCTGGTGTTCTAGGGGGAATGCCTGAGTCTGCTGGAGCTGACCTTCGTCGTGCCGTTCTGGTTTTGTCTTGGCATAGCACAAAGAAGCTTCTTAGTTAGAAAGTAAGAAAAGTACGTTCCTTAATTACTTTTTCGCTTCGTCCCATTACTGGCTTTATCCCGGCTTATCCTCGAAGGGTCCGATCGAATGCCGCGCCGCTCACTCCTCTCTGATACCGAACGCGACAGCCTGCTGGTGTTGCCAGAAAGTCAGGATGACCTAATCCAGCAATACAGTTTCACGGATGCCGACCTGGCGTTGATCCGGCAGCGCCGGGGCGCCGCCAATCGCCTCGGCTTCGCGGTTCAGATGTGCTTGCTGCGCTACCCTGGCCAGGCGCTGGCCAGCGACACTAGGCTGCCAGATCCGGTGATCCATTGGATTGCCAAGCAGGTGCGCAGCGACGCCGGCGCCTGGCCGGAATATGGCGAGCGCGAAAAAACGCGCAACGAGCACCTGCATGAGTTACGCGCCTACCTGGGGCTGTCCGTGTTCGGCTTGCCGGATTTCCGCAAGCTGGTGCACTGCCTGGCCGACCTCGCCATGCAGACCGACAAGGCAATGATCCTCGCCGCGCATTCCCTCGAAACACTGCGCCAGAAGCGCATCATCCTGCCGACGCTGACCGTCATCGAACGGGCCTGCGCCGAGGCTGTGACGAGGGCGAACCGGCGAATTTATCGCACGCTGATTGAGCCGTTGGAACGTCACCACAGGCGCTCCCTGGACAACCTGCTCAATGTGGCGCCCGACATGAGCATTACCTGGCTGGTATGGCTGCGCCAGTCGCCGCTCAAACCCAATTCCCGCTACATGCGCGAACACATCGAACGGCTCAAGGTGTTCCAGTCGCTGGCCCTGCCGGAAGGGCTTGGCCACCAGATCCACCAGAACCGGCTGCTGAAGATGGCCCGCGAGGGCGCGCAGATGACGCCGCGCGACCTGACCAAGTTCGAGGACGAGCGGCGCTATGCCACGCTGGCGGCGCTGGCCATCGAGGGCATGGCCACCGTGACGGACGAACTGGTCGATCTACATGACCGCATTATGATCAAGCTGTTCAGCGCAGCCAAGAACAAGCATCAGCAGGACTTCCAGAAGCAGGGCAAGGCCATAAACGACAAGGTGCGCCTGTACAGCCGAATCGGGCGCGCGCTGGTCGAGGCCAAGGAATCCGGCAGGGACCCGTATGCCGCGATCGAGGCCGTGCTGCCGTGGACAGACTTCACTCAAAGCGTGACCGAGGCGGCAGAACTGGCCCAGCCCGAAACGTTCGACCACCTGCACCTGGTGGGCGAGCAGTACAGCACCCTGCGGCGCTATTCGCCCGAGTTTCTGGACGTGCTTCGGCTTAAAGCTGCGCCGGCGGCGCAAGCGGTTCTGGACGCGATCGACGTCCTGCGCGAGATGAACATGACCGGGACGCGCAAGGTGCCGGACGACGCGCCGATCGCATTCGTGAAGGCGCGGTGGAAGCCGCTGGTCATCACCGACGAAGGTCTTGACCGCCGTTTCTACGAGATTTGCGTCTTGTCGGAGCTGAAGAATTCGCTGCGGTCGGGGGACATCTGGGTGCAGGGTTCGCGCCAGTTCCGCGACTTCGAGGAATACCTGCTACCCACGGAAAAGTTCGGGGCGATGAAATCAGCGCGCGAGCTGCCGATCGCGGTCAACCAGGACTGCGACCAGTACCTGCACGACCGCTTGCTCTTGCTCGAACAGCAGCTGGTCACCGTCAACCGGCTCGCGCTGACGAACGAACTGCCCGATGCGATCATTACTGAGACAGGACTGAGGATCAGCCCACAGGACGCGGTGGTGCCGGACGAGGCCCAGGCGCTGATTGACTTCGCCAGCGGCATGCTTCCTCGGATCAAGATCACCGAACTGCTGATGGACGTGGACGACTGGACCGGTTTCACGCGCCACTTTGTCCATCTCAAGAGCGGGGAGCAGGCCAAGGACCGGACGTTCCTCATGTCCGCGATCCTGGCCGACGCCATCAACCTCGGCCTGACCAAGATGGCGGAATCGAGTCCCGGCGCCACTTACGCGAAACTGTCCTGGTTGCAGGCCTGGCACATCCGGGACGAAACCTATTCGGCCGGCCTGGCTGAACTGATCAACGCCCAGTTCAAGCACACCTTCGCTGCGCACTGGGGCGACGGCACAACGTCGTCGTCGGACGGCCAGCGCTTCCGCGCGGGCGGCCGGGCCGAGAGCACGGGCCACATCAACCCCAAGTACGGCGCCGAGCCCGGCAAGCTGTTCTACACCCATATTTCCGACCAGTACGCGCCGTTCAGCACCAAGGTGGTCAACGTCGGCGTGCGCGACTCGACCTATGTGCTCGACGGCCTGCTGTACCACGAATCGGACCTTCGCATCGAGGAGCACTACACCGACACCGCCGGCTTCACCGACCACGTGTTCGCGCTGATGCACCTGCTGGGTTTCCGCTTCGCGCCGCGCATCCGCGATCTGGGCGACACCAAGCTGTACGTGCCGGGCAAGGTGGGCGATCACCCGGCCTTGCGCTCGATGATCGGCGGCAGCTTGAACATCAAGCACCTGCGCGCACACTGGGACGACGTGCTGCGATTGGCCGCCTCGATCAAGCACGGCACCGTCACCGCGTCGCTCATGCTGCGCAAGCTAGGCAGCTACCCGCGCCAGAACGGCCTGGCGATCGCGCTGCGCGAGCTGGGGCGGATCGAGCGCACGCTGTTTATCCTGGACTGGCTTCAGAACGTCGAGCTGCGCCGGCGCGTGCACGCCGGATTGAACAAGGGGGAGGCGCGCAATGCGCTGGCCAGGGCGGTATTCATCCACCGGCTGGGCGAGATCCGCGACAGGTCGTTCGAGCTGCAGCGGTACCGCGCCAGCGGCCTCAATTTGGTGACGGCCGCAATCGTACTGTGGAATACGGTCTACCTGGAGCGGGCGACGCAGGCCTTGCGTGAGAAAGGCAAGTTGCCCGACGACGGCATGCTGCAATTTTTGTCGCCGCTGGGCTGGGAGCACATCAACCTGACCGGGGACTATGTGTGGCGCCAGCAGCGTATAGCCGAAGGCGGGTTCAGGGAGCTGCGTAAGCCCCAAGAGTAGGAAATAATCTAGAAGAGGGAGGATTCAGTTCGCGGCTGCGTGAATCGATTCCCACGACCCTCACGCAAGATTCTTAGCTTCTCTAAATAAACCAAGCCCTGCCAGCCTGGTGTGGCCAGATTGAGCCCTGGGTATTGCCGGCGGCAGTTTTCCAGGGCAAGCGACTGAGCATTGCGTTCTTCGTCACGCAGCGCATCCGACGCGCCTCTGATAATTCGGGCAGCTTCCTCGCGCTCGCGCTGTTCTTCTAGTCTAGCGCGTAAATCCAGGGCTCGGGCATGTTCCAGTTGAAGCCGCTGCGCTTCAAGCATTGCAATGAAGCGGTCAGTATTATCGATTAGCACCTGACGCTCGGCGTCGGTAAGAAGCTGGCCAGCGCTTGATCCATAAAGGGGCACCGCCCCGGTGTCATCGGAGCCGTATAGGAGCTTGAAGCACTCGGAGCCGAGAACGGTGAAGCGCCCGTTCTCCCGCACGATGTGGATGCGTTTGTACACGCTGTGGCCACAGCCGTCGCGCTGACAAATTATCCGATCTTCTTTGTCTACCTCGACTACTGCCATCAGCTGCGCGTTCGACATCTTTTATCTTTCCAAGCAAAGACCGCCCCCGGTCATAAATGACGACTATACAGCATGGACTCAGGGCGTTTGCAAGTCGGCCGCGCGGAATGGTTTGCGGGCGATATGGTCGGCCAAATCGCCTTAGCGCCCGATTTTTTCCGTTTTCCCTATTCGCCCCGGTACGAGCGCTGCACTACTTAGCATTTCTCGCAATAGCTAACACTTCCCTTACGTGATTATTGTTATAATCACGTAAGCGCTTTTGACCCAAAATTTCACGTGAAACAGTTCTTGGTTACGTGCGCTTGCCGTAAGTGACTGATAACTATGAAGAAAAAATTCGTGAAACAATGACACTGCGGACAACCTGCGCGGAGCGTCGGCATGCGTTGACAACACAACCGACATAGCTTTCAAACAGAGAGCGCTGCTGGCCAGACGGTCATAACCCTCGACGCACATACCAAGATTCAGATGGCACAGCACAGCAAAATCGCGCTTCCCGACATTGACTACAACCGCACCGACTACGCCGCATTGCGCGCCTATTGCAGCGGAATCCCGGTTGCGCGTATCGGCGACCTGTATTACGTGTCCGATAGCCCCGAGGTCGAAAACGGATTGGAACGCCATCTAAAGCGGATGCGTGACCACATCGTCGAGCGCTCGATCGAGCGCAACCCTGAATTCGCGAAGACCTTGCAGACAGCACGTTTGACCCGCGATATCTCGACCTCCCAACTGGGCATTTTGGTGCAGGCAGCCGAAGCAACCAACCCGGGACCGAATCTGGACCACCGTCTTGGGCAGTGGTTCCGGCCGACGATCTCAAGGCTGCTACGGGAAGAAGGCATCACGACGATCGGCGAGCTAGTCAATCGCATCGAACGCCGCGGCGCCGGCTGGTGGCGCGCCTTGCCGCGGATCGGTGCCCGTCGCGCAGACGCGATCGTGCGATGGTTGAGCAAGTGGCCCGAGCATCTTGGGCAGATCGACGCATACCAGTTGCGAGCGCCGGCGAACGCCGTGTCCGCAGTGCGCCCAGTTCTGGACCCGCGCGCACCAAACCCGATCGCTCCGCTGGGCACGTTCCAGCTGCCCCCGTACCTGGCTGGCGTAGACGGCATCAATCGCGCGCCGGCGTTTTGCTTCATCGCCGCCCGCGACGACCTAGAAGCCGTCGACACCTTTCTGGCTCGCTACGACGACTCCCCAGAAACTAAGCGCTCCTACCGCAAGGAGCTCGAGCGCCTGCTCCTTTGGTGCGCGCTCGTTGCCCGCAAGCCCCTCTCTTCAATGCTAGCGGAGGACTGCTTGGCCTATCGAACGTTCCTGGCGGTTCCCGATCCCCGGTTTTGCGGCCCTCGTGCGCCCAGGAACACCGAGCGCTGGCGGCCGTTCGACGAAAAGCCCATGAAGCCGCAATCACAACGCCTGGCAGTCGTTATCCTACGCAGCGCATTCGACTGGTTAATCAAAGTGCGCTACCTGGGCGGCAATCCGTGGGTGACTGTGAAAGATCCTGCAGTCACGAAGCGAAAACACATGATGAAGATCGACCGGGCGTTGCGCCGTGATACTTGGGAAACCGTGGTCGAGATTTTGCAGAGACTTGGAGAGGTCGAAGCGAACCGGCAAGACCGGGTCGCGCTGGCGGCGTTGCTGCTGATGGGCGATTCTGGCTTGCGCAGAGCAGAAGTCGTCAGCGCCCTGCGTGCCAACTTCATCCCCAGTCCGGATGCGGCCGGCGTGTGGATGCTAACTGTAGAAGGCAAGAGGAAGGTCGAGCGCGACGTCCCGGTCAATAGCCGCACCGAAGAGGCTCTGCGCGCGCATTGGCGCGACCGAGACCTTGACTTCGACGAGCCGACCAGACGCGGCTACCTGATTGCACCGATCATAACGCCCGTAGCGAAGGCAGAGGCAAAGAGGCAGGCACGCGAACAACGCGCCAATGAGATGGGAACCGAAGAAGCCTTGGCCGAGCTCGAGCAGGGCAACAGCTATCACGTCAACTCGCTTTATTATGTAGTCGACGCCGCATTGCGCCGTGTACGCACATTCGCTGCTGCGCTGTCGTTATACGAAATGCCTACATTTTCCCAAGACGAAATCATTCAGCTGCAACGAACGTCGGCGCATGCTTTCCGGCACACTTACGCCACCAACGCCGTCGAAGACAACGTGCCGATGGAAGTGGTCCAGGACGTTCTCGGACACGTCAATATCATGACTACGAAAGTGTATGCGAAGACGCGCCAGCGCCGCATTGCACAGGAAGCAGCGAAGCAGTTTGCACGAAACGAGGATGCAGCGGAGAAGCGGCGACGGGAGAGAACGTGACTGCTGTTCCATCGAACCTTGGCCTAGAAGTGCCAAGCAACGCAACAACTTAGGCTTACTGGTGGCCGAAACTACTCTAATCGACAATAGGTTTGCTAATGTCGAGTAGAGGCAAGGTAGTTTACTGGCTCTCGTATCAAACGCGACGGTTGGCACTATCAGACATGAGCGAGATCTGTGCGTCGATCTGAACGCGTTGGGTTGCGCCTAGCAGCACCTTGGTCCGCGGAATGTATGACTGTGACAACATACTGGCCTAGAAGCCGTTCACCTAAGCACCCTGCCCGTTTCGCAGGCATTCCGACAACATCCCCATGCAGAGCGCCTTGTGCCCTTCACGAACCTAAGTTGTCCACAGAAAATGTGGATAACTATACCGCACACCCATCCCCTACTCTCGTTCCTCCATTTTCGATTCTTTGCCAAGGCCTTGCCGAACAGCTAACGACACTCGTACACTGCATCGGGTGAAGGTCCGAGTTCGGCCAAAACCGGACATAGCGGTCATCTAATCGAACGACTCCAGGGAATCGCATGGGCGGAACTATCTTAGTGTCGAAGGGGAAAGGATTTGCTACGAGCACGGTCGATTTTGACTACTTGACCGAACGGATACGTGCAGAACTAATGTCCAAAGACCCGTCGGTTCTTACGGCAGCTTATGAGCCGCTCGATGACGGCGGCATGACGTTTTTATCTCTCGAGGCGTTTGATGGTGAGTCCTACCGCATCTTTGTGGAAGCAACGAAACAGGCCGAATTGAAAGCATCAACCGATGCCTCGTTCTCCACGCGATCCGTGCTGTGGCGTCAGCTCCACGAAATGCTCCAGAGGGATGCAAGGCTGACGGGCTCACGCTGAACCCTAAGGCGCTTGGCTACGTCCGGTTTGGGTCGACACCGGCCTCACGCTATGCGGCCAGAACGCCATATGAACGCGGCTGCGGCTACGCCTGCATTCAGCACTGGGTGACACGCCACCCAGGACCTGTGGCGCCGTCAGGCGCAGCCAGTCGGGCGGTGTGTACGGCGTCCCGCTGCCGCAGTCGGGCATAACGCTGTGGATACCGCGCTTCGTGCTCGATCCGCCACTTGGCGCGTCGAAGGGTGCGCTGCTCAATGCGCAGGCGCCGTGGGATCGCCGCTCCGCGCCAGTATGTCGGGCCCTGTGACTGCGCGGGGCGGCGATGGGCGAACGGCCCGCAGCGCCCGCTCGATCTGGCGGTTGTGCCTGGCCGCGCCCACGACCATGGCGCACGCGCCCAGTACCATCAGGCCGAATGTCCCCAGGGCCGCCCACGGGCCGCCCAACACCAGTGCCAGCGCGGGGATTGGAATGAGGACGAAATAAAAATCGAACAGCAGGTCGATTGCAATAGCCCAGGCGCTGCGCTTGAGCCCCACTCTGGCGGTGGAAAGATCGCGCCAGCCAGCTACCGTTTGCCAGTTGCCCGGTTCGTCCAGGACAACGGCAAAGGTCGATCCCGCATCAGGCACACTCTTGTGATCGAAGATGACGCCGAACTCGCGCTTGCCACCCGCTTCAAAACTGAATGTCCCCGACTGGACGTCAAATATCCGCTCGAAGCGGACCGTCTCGATGTGCATCTGCTCTCCCCCATGGTGGCTTGACCGGTGCACCGTAGCGCAGACCGGGTAGCCTGTCCAGCGAGCGGGACGATTCATGCGCCCTGCATCAATCGGGAATCCGGTCGACGAGCGGCTCGCCGCGCTCGAGTGCGCTGATGCTGTCGAGGGTCGTGCGTATGATCTGGCCGATCGTGTGACTTTCCGAAATAGATGCGACGTTTTGGAAGTTGCTGCGACGACCGCAGGCGTGAAGTAGCGAAGTCCGCCGCTTCTTGCTGAGTTACACTGAGCGCGAAGAACTTCCGGTTTCGGCCAAGAGCAGCCATGTGAGATCTTGAACAATGCACGAGTTGACGCTACTACTAGACCTTCCTGATTCGGATTACTGGTATGACGATGGTTCCGTACGTGCACGTGCCATCATTGATGAGAACCCCCAGGCAGTGTTGCAGTATCTGTCCGTCGAGTGGCCTAACCTGAATACAAACCAGCAGGAACATTTGGCTTATACCCTTGATGGCGAACCAGGATCAGTGGAGCACGAGATTCTGATGCAATTGTCCAACTCTAAACATGAAAACGTCGCTTGGAGAGCCCGAGAGGCGCTCAGCTACTATCGACAAGCTAGATCATGACTCCCATTCCGTGACAGTCCGGTTTGGGTCGTTTGCGGTCTGTGGCGGCGTCCCTGATCTTGAACCCGGCCATCTGCTGTTCTGGCTCAAACGGCAAGGTTCGGCAATATTTTACGTACTTAACTTTCCCCGCGAGGGAGAATTTCTGTTGGGCAACATGCTATCCTGACTCAACAGGTCGTCGTACCAATTTGCCTGTGGTAAAGGGAGCAAGGATGATTCGATGTGCAATGACCGGCCAGCCAATGGGTGTTGGTGACGGTATCTACGATGACGGAGAATGGATCAGTTGGGATTGGATAAATGGCCAGTTACATAAGCAAGAGATTCAACATGAGTACCCAGCGGTCGATCCTGAACTAGCTATGCTTTTCGAAGAACTAGTTCACAACGCGGCATCCTATTTTGCGATGACAGGTCGTTACTTGCAAATATGGGGAGAGCTTGGAGAATTGTTTGCAGAAGTTAAGTACGGAATTAAACGTCATCGGCCGCACACCCAGGGCTCAGACGGTAAGCTAGGTAACGACTTCGTTGAAGTGAAGACCATTTCTCCAGAAAAGGCAGGAGGGAAGGTGCATGTAAAGCGAGCGGGAAATTTCAACAAGCTACTCGTCATCAAAATCGACCAGAATTTTGAATTTGAAGGCCGCTTTGTGGAGCGCAGAAAACTTGGCAAAGGGAACGGCACCCACGCAAGCATATCCTGGTCAACTCTCAGTCCCGTAGATCGGCCGCTTAGCGCGGGCGGGTAGGCAGACCGCTGTCGGGGCAACCCCAGAAGGGATGCGGAAGCGGCCGTCAAACTGGAGTCCGCCCGAAGCAGATGATCTGGGGAATTTCGTCGAATTATAAGGTCATGGGTCAAGGCAGGTGACAGTCCGCTTCGGGTCGGTACCTGCCTGTCGCGATCACCGCTGGATTTTCAACCTGGCGACCTACTATGCTGGCCTGAACGGCCGGCTTCGGCAACATCAGCCACTCGGAACTTCTCATTTTTAGGGGATATGCAAGTGAAAACTTTACTGGCACTATGTCTCTTGACGGCCGGCGCTTCAACCTTTGCGCAAGCTAACCAGACTGTTTCGTGCAAGCAATTGGTTCGGAATGCTTTTGCAGACAAAGTCGGTAGGACGGTGAAAACTGAAACGCGCGAGCGCGAATTATGTTTCCCTGGAGATCAAGACTGCTTGAATCAAGGCGGGCTAGCCGCAGAAGATATATGGTTGAGCGCGAATGAACCTGATGAGGTAAAGACCGTTCTATTGAACTACGCAGATTACAGGGGGCAAGTATCAGAAGTGGATATGCCGAGTAAAAGCGGAAAGATTGTCCGCATCGGAAGATTCGTAGGCAGTGCCAGTTGCGTACGCGATACGTATTTTCTATATAAAAACGGTACTTACCGCTTGATCGATAGTCCTTCGCTAGAAGAATTATCCGCCGAAGCAGCGAACTGTGGCGATGCCAAAATAAAACTCGAAGCGATCAGCGGGCCACTGCTCGTTACCAAGGTTTACGGCGTTTTGGCTGCGTACCGATTCGGCGACGATTTTGAGCTCAGAAAGGTATGCAGCCAAAGATATCGAGCATCGCGGCTTGCACAATGATCCCTTGAGGTCACCTGTGCAATTCAAGCACAATGTAGAGTCGGTGATGTCTATGGTCAACGTCTGCTCTGGGTCAAAAGGGGCATTAGATGAAGCCTCTTCTTGGCCAACGGAGGATCAGCTGCTGACCTTGGCACTCATCAGGTTTTTACCAGAAGCCAGAAGTTCTTTGACCCAAACCGGTTGGCGACCACGACCGGTCCACTCTTGCGAAGCATCTTGTGGGTTGCGGTATTGCACAGCCACCTTACCGGTTTGCTTGCGAACGTTACCTTTTGACTCACCCGCACTAAGCAGGTCTTTCAGCGACAAACCCAAGCTCTTTGCAATTGCGTTGATGTCGTTACGAGCCTTTTCAATGTCCGACTTCTCGCGGCTCTTCATCTCTGCCCCTATCTGCGCCTGTAAATCTTTCAATTCGGCCAAATTCAGTTTCGACAAATCCATTCAAATTCTCCAAAATCATGTAAAAACGTAATGATGTCATGTTTCGGACTTTGTGGTTGTCTCTCTATGTGTATAAATCGCTCTAATCTTCCTGGATCGTTAGGAAAATCGCTTTCTGACCAGCGATTGAGCCCTGTCGCGGTCGCCATTGATCTTAGTCTTGGCAAATTGCTACGCTGTCCTGAGCGGCCGAGTTCGGCCAAAAGCGGACAGTTTGAAGTCCATCGTAAGGAAAGGAAACTCATGCCCAGCTTGACCAAATTCATCTGGATAAGTGTCGCTTTTATCTCAGCAATCACCCTGGCGTTCTTGTCGGTACATGTCGAGCGCGTAGGTCCTGAACTGGCCGTATATGGAAATATGTGTGGTCCAAGCGGTTACGATTTCTGCTACAAGCCGGTATTAAAGGGGGGCTTTCCGGTCGCTTACTTATTCGACTCGCCAGGCGTTTCTAGAGAGCGAGTGCTTGCGTTCGGCGAAGACAAGCTGTCCATGGGCGCTCTGGTTCTCGACATTGCCATCTATTTCGCAATTGTTGTGCTCGTCATGCTAGGTGTCTCGCGTTTCTGGTTAGCTCGTGTGCAGGCTACAAGCCGCGCCAGAACGTAACGTAACGTTACCCGTCCGTTCTAGATATGTCCGCTTCGGGTCGAGACCGGCCTTTCAACTGGCCGACGTGGCCCGCCGGTAACTGCACGACATGTGGCAACTTTGCTGCACAAGCCGTGGCATTTTTGCTTCAACGGACGCCACCGCAAACCACAAGGTTGCGAGAACCGGTCAGACGGCAGCAACTATCCTATCGCCGTAAGACAGTGCTACGACAGGTTTATCAGATTCCAGCAAAAAGGACTTGGCGAGCCGCAAGAAGTCAGGTGAGACGCTACGGGGACTCGCAACGCTGCGACGTTACGCTCCGTATATCTTGCTGAGGTGACTGATGGATGAGGGCATTTTCGTTCAATTTGCCTTCAGTACTAACTCGACATTACCAAAGATATTGTCGAGTTAGCGATGGGTAGGGTGGCCGGTCAGGCATGAGTCGCAAACGATGGCTATCAGGTCGAGGCCGTGGCCCCGACCTAGTCAGGCTTAGTCCTCGAACGCTCGGTTTTTAAACTTCAACTGGTCGCAGTTTTCACGCACTGCACGCTGGACGCTTTCATCGAAGCCATTCGGCGACTCGGCTTCAATCTCGACAGCGATGCGCAGTTTAACGCCGGGCTTGTTCAACAGCATTAAGACCTCTTCGGCCACATCGGAGAACTGCAATTTCGCCTGATTCGGATTGAGCTCGACTGATCCAAAGAACATGCGCTTCTTAGCCGTTGCGCTGGATCCGTTCGATCCCGACCCAGCGGCATCCGAAGTCGAACTGGACCCAGAGGATACCTCGGCCTTCGACGTCGCGCCCTGCGGGACGCCGCCGCTCGGTTTGGCTTCACCCGCGCCGCTAGCCGCTCCAGCCGCTTCGCCTTTGGCCTTGGCCTCGCGCTCGGCCGCTTCCTCCGCAAGGCGCGCGGCGAAGGTCGACGCCGCCTTGGGATCGATCAGCAAAAGCGACTCGTCGAAGATCGGGGTCGTGTTTTCAGCAAAGTGGAACCCCTGATAGCGCTCTTCATCGACTCCATACGCGATGCCGAAGAAATCGCGGGATGAGAGGCCGGCGGCAATCGTCCCGCGGATCGTGTCCGAGTCGCGCAGGCGCGGCAGATACAGATAGCAGCATGTCTTCTGCCACACATCCAGTACGCCGGCGGCCGGCGTGTCGTCTTTCCAGAACCAGGTCTGGAGCATTTTGGCCAGGTGAATCGGCGCCCATTCAGTGATGAGCAGCTCGTTCTCTTTGAGCACGCGCTCGATCTCTTCAACGCGGTTGATCACGGCTGGATTGATCTGGAAGTGATCCCATTGGAGCTCGCCAATTCCCTTGCCCGGCTTCGCCTCTTGCAGCGGAGTCAGGAGCCATTTAAAGGTTTCGCGAATCATGCGGCCCAGCGCGTCGTTGGCCAGGTCGAGGCTGCTCGAGGCCTGTTTAGTCTGATGGCCGTCGAGATTCAGCCGGCCCTCACGCACATCCTCAACGATGGACCTCCACGCCAGAGACGAGGTGACCTGGTCTTTCAAGCGCGCCAGGCTATCGGTGTCCGGCGCCAGGAAGACCAAACGATTTTGCTTCTGTCGCGGCTGATCGCCCCGGTTTTTCAGAATAGCGGTGGCCGCGTCGATCGCCGCGGATTGAGCGCCCTTGCTAAAGGTCGCTTCGGGCGGAAGCACGACCAAACGCAGCTGCCAGTCGTCGGGCACATCGGCCGAGGGCGTGAACACATGGACGCCCCCAAAGACGCCATTGGCGAACCGAAGCTTGTCCTTGATAAACGGGTAGACATCCTCTCGCAAATTGAAGCGGCGCTTGCGCTCCTCCATTTCGCGGCGCAGGTTCGGCCGCGTGTCGAACCAGAAGCGGTTGTTCGCGCTGTTGAGGTATTGCAGGCGGTCGACCAGGGCGCGAGCGCCATCCTTGTAATGCCCCAAAACTTGACCCGGCTGCGCGCAGCCCAGCAGCACCCGCTCGAGCTCGATGCCTCGATGATGCTTGGCGCCGCCCACCGCGCCGGCGTCAGGCGCCGAGCCCAGAAACACCGTACGCGCGATCCGGCGACAGGCGTGAATTGCCCCGAACAAGGGCCGAGCGTTGTCGAGCTCCGTGGTCGCCGCCCGCTCGCCGTCAATGTCGCGCTCTAGAACAGGATCCCAGCCTTGCGGAAGGTAGTAGATCGCTTCGTTGCGCGTGGCGGAGTCAAACAGCGGAAGGCTTCCGGGCTGGATCAGCAGATCGTTGTTCCCTGTGGTCCAGAGCCGGTGGATGACCGTCGCCATCATTTTCAGCACGCCGCGCGTGCGCTGGAAGTTGTCAAGCGACGACCAATCTTCATAAAGTCGATCGAACACTTCGGGATGGATGGGGTAGGCGTGCTTTAATCGCTCGAGGTAGCCGCTGCCTTGGACGTCTTGGGGAAGATCCCCGGCGTTGGCGGTGTAATAGTCCGCATAGGCCCTGCACACCTCCTCAGCCGCGAGCTCGTCGGTGACCTTGGCGAACAGGCGCCGGCGGACAATCTCGAACGCCTCCTCGGTGGCCACGGGCTTCCATAACGCTTGCACGCGTCCAAAGTAATGCTCCAGGGCCCGCAGCGCCTTAACGCCCTGCTGGCTTCCCGCCTCCCGGTCGGAGAACGGGAGCGAGGCCAGAAGGATGGCGTTTGGCACGGCCTTCAACGCCTCGGTCAGCGCCTGAACAAAGGAGAGCTGGGTGTCGTAGGTTCCGCCCGAAAGGGTCTTGCCCTCCTCGAACTGGGACACATAGCGCACCAGCTCGTCCATCAGGATGATGCAAGGCGCGCTACCTCCAATGATCTCCGCCAGGACCGTTTTGCCCGGGGCGGTTCCGTCGCGGTCGGACTCCATGATCTTGGCGTAGGCCGCCTCGCCGCCCAGCTGCCAAGCGAGCTCACCCCAAATGGTTTTGACCGTCACGCTCCCATGCGCGCGCGGCTTGCTCGCCAGATCGAGCAGATCGACGCCATCCAAAACAGCAACCCGAGCTTTCGGAAGCTCCGTGATGTCGGCTGCGTCGAGAATCGGCGATATGCCTAGCATTTTGCTCGCGGGGGTCGCTCCCTTCGCCAGGTGATAGACCGCCAGAAGCGTGTGGGTTTTGCCGCCGCCAAAGGCCGTCTGCAGCTGGACGACTGGATCGCCGCCCTTCCCCGCCAGGCGCTTTACGACGGAGTCTAGCAACAGGCGCATCCCCTCCGTGATGAAAGTCCGTTGGAAGAACAGCGAGGCGTCCTGATACTCTTCGGGCGCGATGCCCTGATGGACCTTCGAGATGTCGGCGGCGAACTCAGCTTGCTGGAACGTGCCCCTCAGGACATCTTCATGCGGAACGGCGATTTCGCGCCAAGGCTTCAAAGTCATGGTGTTCTTCCTTAGATGTCCATGGCGACTTGCGATCCCAAGTGCCCTTTAACGTGCGACGCCTCTTCAATGCCAACCCACGAGGTGATCAGCTCGTTGTATGCGCGCGCGTCTTCGGCCCACCCTTTGCGCTCGCAGAGCGTGTAGAGGCGATAGGCCAGGCTTCGGATGGGCTCGGCCCGCTGCGGCATTCCCGCTAACAGCGCGCCCGCCACCCCTTCGCCGCTGGCGCGAAGGGCGCGGATGAGCTGATGCAGCGCCTCCCATACCGGCGTGTTGTTGTTCTCCGACGGCGACCACTCGTCAGCGTATTCGACAGGCTTCAACAGCCTGACGCGGCCCGACAAGGCCTCCACCACTCCGGCGTCTCGGACATGGTCCACGCTCGTCCCCTTGGCCCTAGCCAGCACCGTGGCCTTGCCGAACTCGCCGGCAGCCCAGCCATGCTCGTCAAACCATCCTAGGCAGAACTGGGTGTCCGAGTCGAAATCGTCGATCCCCTCGGTCAGCATTCGGTTGATGAGCGTAAGCGCGGTGTGGACCGTCATGGGGCGGCCGTCGGCTTCCAGCACAGACGTGTATTTTGAGAAGATGGCCATCCCCGGGCCAATCACGGCCTGCGCGAGGTCGACCGGGGCGACAGGCGAAATGCCTTCCGCGCCGCCGATCATCACATCCACCGCCTCTTTCAACTCATCCTTCAACTCACGCAGGAAGTCTCGGCGAGAAATTGAGGAGGCGGACTCGACGCGCTGGCGACACACGAGCACGATGCTCGAGGCCAGGGCGTTGGTCCCTTGGCTCACCATCCGGCTGCCATTTTCCGTGCGAAGCGGCCAAGTTCCCGTGATCGCGAAGCCGGCCGCCAGAACCGCCTCCAAGAAGGTCTCCCATCCCGTGCTGCTCGTCCCGGCGTCCGTTGTCTCGGCCTGCTTGAAAGCGTAATAGATCGTGGTTGGAAAAGCAGGGTGAGCCTGGTCGGCCAAGCGATGCATTGCCTCCGTCATCCCATCAAGGAAGAACTTCTCCGCCGCCGGCTTGCTGCCATGCCTGTAAACCGTCGCCACTAGCTCTTCCGCCTTGGGCACGAGCATGGTCGAGAACAACTGGGGGAAGACTGGGCGCAAAGCCCGGCGCAGCCAGACATAGAAGAAGTCGGACAGGTCCGCGTAGCCGATGTTGTCGTAGTAAGGCGGATCCGTGGAAACCACTTTACGAAGCGAAACGCTTTGAGTCTGCGCGTCCTGCTGAGCGGCGTGACCGCGGAACCATTTCGGGGTGATGGCAAACACTTTGTCCATGGCCTTGGCCACGCCATCGATAAAGACCTCCCAAGAGCCCGAGCTGTCGCAGAACGGATTGGCCTCGGCGAAGTCCCACAGCATGGGGAAGCCCTGCCGTCCAAACAACTGGCGCGGGCATTGAGCAGTGGGCTCCCAGCGAACTAAGCTGTTGCCCAGATCCGCCATTTTGTCCAGGCAAAAGGCCATGAAGATCGAGACGGCGTCCGCGTAAGCCGCTGGCCCAAGGCCGCCATCGTCGAGAGAGCGATGATCGTCCTGCCAGCCGCTGGCGATCGCGTCGGCCTTAATCCGCTCCCGCAGCTCCGAAACGAGATCGGAGAATGTGGTCAAGCAGACGATTTGCCTTGGCGTGAACATATGGCCCCACGTGGTCAAGCCATACGCCGAGCACACGCCCCCGGTGATCATCGCGCGCGTGGGCGTCGAGCCGGAAAGGAACGACTGGCGCGCCTCGTCGACAATGGACTCGTTCGCCGCGCGATGAGCGGCCTCCTCCATTGCCTCGGTGGGCGACAGGTAAATGCGGCCTTTCACGCCTTCAGCGACGATGGCCATGAGCTTGACGCCGATGCGACCCGCCTTTCCTTCAGCGCGGATATAGTCGCGCGCGATGGGCGACCCGCTCAGCAGACAGAAAAAGTCCTTAGCCTTCCCCGCCTTGGTCCCGCTCTTCGCGCCCTCTGGTGGCTTGCCGGAGCGCACCTCGAAGCGATAGGTGTCTCCATTGACCACGGGCTCGACATAAGACTCTTTGCCGGCGCGATTCGCAAGGATAAAACTGGACACCAGAGGGACGTCGACATGCGAAAACGCCGGGTTGGGGCTTTTGACTGTGCGAGCCCACAGCCAGGCGAGCACGGTCGCCTTACCGCCGCCCTGCTCTTTACCCAGGTCGACCTCGGGAAAGTGATGGCCAATGCGTTTGAACGCTTCGTCGCGCATCCATCGCCCGTAACGGCGCACATCTTCTGCTAAGCCTTGCGCTCCGTTCCAATCGGTGGGCAAGCGCGCCTGCTTGATCGACTCGTGAATCGGGCCGACAGGTGCTCTGGACGAGAACCTTGGCGGGATCTCGATCATCGCTTTATTGATCAGGACCGCCACAGGGTTCAAATCGGTGGCGAAGCTCTCCAACCCCAATCGCTGAGCTTCAAGCGGCAGCGCGCCGCCTCCGGCGAAGGGATCGTGAAACGCCGGAAGTTTATCCGGGTCGAACAGCTCTTTGGCGTCCGGATGGCCGCGGTTGAGCTCGCAGGTCTCGCGCCAGCTTTTGGCGATCTCAGCGCGCGCCTCTTCGAGGAGCTTGGCGTCATTGGTGTTCTCCCACGACGCGAGACGCCGGATCAGCCCGAAAAGATGATCGCGCTCGAGCTTGGCCTTCTCTTTGTTGACCCCTCGCCCCAGGTTGCGCTCGTAGCCCGGGTCGTTCACCATCTGCGCGAAGATCACCGCGCGCGCCGCCGACAGCGGCCGCCGCGCCCACCACAGGTGCAGGCTGGACGGATGGCCCTGGCGAATGGATTTCTCCTTGCCGGCCGCGTCATTGATATCGTCCAGAGGCAGGGCGACCTCGATGAGCTTTTTGGGGGTTTTGATTGTCGTCATTTGATGCTTTATGTTGTCACAGCGCTTCGCGCTGACTTTGCAGCTGATGGGCCGCTTGAATAATGGCTGCCCTCATCTCAGGCTCCGTTTGTCGTTGATCGTTTGAGCAAGGACGCGAGATCCAGATTAACGCTGGTCACCGCCCAATCGGGCTCCTGCGTGAACGGATCTCGAATGTAGAAGGGGCCCTCGTAGCTTTCCTCGTCGACGAGCACGATCGCGAGAATGAACTTCTCTGCCTGGTTCAGGCCGTAAAGGATCTCGTTGCGCGTGACGGTGATCGTCGAATGGCCTTTCGAGCGCCCCTTGACCTCGATGTGGCGCGCCTGTGGCAACTTGCCATCGACGGCCGGCACCACAGCGGTCAGATCCCAGCCGCACTTTTCCGCTGAGACATCGATTACCTCGTGCCCGAACGCCTCTTCGGCTTTGCGAACCGCGTCCATGGCGACTTTCTCAATCCGGGCGCGAGCCTTCGCGTCAGCCGACCAGGTCGGGCCTTCCGCCTCGCCGCTGCGCATGGCGATCAAGCCGGCGGGAATGCTCAGCGCGCCGCCCACGACCACCGGGACGCTCGACACCACATCGCGCATCGCTTGAAGCTCCTTCGTGCGCGACTCCAACCTGACGGTCAGCTCGTCGATCGTTCGGCGCACATTCTCCAAGGTCAGCCGAACGTCTTTTCCCGCCGAGAGATCTGTTTTCAACTTCTCGTGGCGATCTGACCAGTAGTCTATTTCCTTGACCAGGCGCTCATGGATCGCGGCCAGATTCTTGTCGACCTGGCGCTCGCGCCGCTCGCGGATCTCATCGAAATGCTCAGGCACCATCCGATCGGAGGCGTGGCCCAACGCGGCCACCTCCAAATCTTTCTTGATCCAGTCCGCTTCGATCTCGGGGCCCACCAGCTGGCGCTGCCAGGGCTCGATTGGGTTGAGGTCCAGGTGCGGCGCCCAGCCCGCGTTCGCGATCGCGCCATGGTGATCGATGGTCACAAATTGAAGTCGGCGCGAGACGACAACGCCAGACTCCCCGCCTTCTTTGACGGAATGGTCGATCAGGAACATCAGCTTCGGATTGATCCCCTCGTCGTTGGGGTCCACCAGAACCGCGCCCTGCTTCAACTTGCCTCGGTGCTGCTCGATCATGAGATCCACCACCGATTGCATCAGCGGATGGGCCGGGTGCAGAAGGCTGGCCACCGCCTCGTTGGGCTTGTCCTCGACCGTCACCTTGCCCTTCTCAAAGCAGACGCGCTCGTATTTGGTCACCACCGGATTCAAGCTGCGCCGGTCGCGCCCGCAGATCTGGCGATCGCGCTCCCGGATAGAGGCCGGCACAAAGGTGATCTCGTATCGGCCAGAGCCGCGAGGTCGCAAATCGCCGCCGAGCCGCTCGAACGCCTGGGCGAAAAACGAGCGGATAAAGTAGGGTTGCAGCTTGCGCGCCTCCGCCTTCTCCATCTCCTCTTTCAGCTCGAACAGACGCTGCTCGTCCATGACCTCCTCGGCCAAGGCGTTGCGGCGGATGATCTCCCGCAGCTTCTCCGTCTCGAGCGCGTCGGCGACCACTTCGCGCAGGTGCAGCTTCCGAGCCGGATCCTCGCCGTAGCGAATTGCCTCGATCAACAGGTTTCGCAGGCTCACGCCGTCAAACACCTCGCCCAAGATGTCGAACACGCGGCCGCCCAGAGCCTTGCGCTCGATCTCGATCTTGTCGAAGAGCTTTTGGAACACATCGCCTTCGCGCGTCTCCGCGGCAACCATGTTCCAGAGGTGGCAAACCTGGGTCTGCCCGATTCGGTGAATGCGGCCGAAGCGCTGCTCCAAGCGGTTGGGGTTCCAAGGCAGGTCGTAGTTGACCATCAGATGGGCGTTTTGCAAGTTCACGCCCTCGCCCGCAGCGTCAGTCGCCAGCAGAACCCTTGTGTCCTTGTCGTTTCGGAACAGCTCTTGGACTTTGCGCCGATCCTCGCGATGGACACCGCCATGGATCATGACCACGGCCTCATGCATGCCCAGCAGGCCTCGGATCCTGTCCGCAAGGTAGTTGAGGGTGTCGCGGTGCTCCGTGAAAATGATGAGCTTGCGCTGCAAGCCGTCGGCGCCGCGCATCTCCGGCGTGTTTTGCAGCAGCTCGCGCAGCTCCTCCCACTTGCGGTCTTGGCCGGAGTGAACAAGCGACTTGGCGTGCTCTTCGAGATGGCTCAGCGTGAAGACCTCCGCTTCAAGCTCCGCGATGGTTTGAGCGGCGGTCGCCTGATCAACCAGCTCCTCCTCAAAATTCTCGTAGTCCTCCGGCGCCATGTCCTCGGCCGACTCCCAAATATCCTCGGAGCCTTTGTCGACATAGGTTTCGGCCATCGCCTTCGCGCCGCCGCTTTGCTTGATCTTCTCTTCGCTGATGCGGCGCTTTAACTTCTCCCGCCGGCGTTTCAACGACTGGTAGATCGCCTCGGGGCTCGAGGCCAGCCGGCGCTGCAACGCGGTTAAGGCGAAGCCGACCGTGCCCTTGCGCTTTCCGTCAAGCTTGTCCGCGCGGTTCATCTCCTCTTTAACGTAAGTGGTCACGTCGTTGTAGAGCTGGCGCTCGGCTTCAGAGAGGCTGTAATTGGCGGTGTAGGCTACGCGCTCAGGAAACAGGCGCGTGCCGTCGAATTTCAGGAGGTCTTCCTTGACCATGCGCCGCATCAGATCGGTGACATCCACCTTGTGCGCACCGTCGCGGAATTTGCCATAGAAGCGATCCGAGTCCAGCAGCGACATGAACAGCTGGAAGTCCTCCTCTTTCCCATTGTGCGGTGTCGCGGTCATCAACAAGAAGTGACGCGTGACCGAGCCCAGCAGCTGCCCCAGCTTGAAGCGCTTGGTCTCGTTGACCTTGGTCCCATACCAGGTCGCCGACAGTTTGTGAGCCTCATCGACAACGATCAGGTCCCAGCGAGAGTTGCGGATCTTCTCTTGAAGCTCCTCGCTTCGCGACAGCTGGTCCAGACGCGCCACCAGCAGATCGTGGTCATCGAAGGGATTCCCCGTCCGGCTTTGATCCACCAATTCGCGGGTGAACAGCGAAAAGGAGAGGCCAAACTTTTCAAACAGCTCGTCTTGCCACTGCTCAACCAAGCTTCCAGGTGACACGATGAGGATGCGCGCGGCGTCAGCTCGCATCAAGAGCTCGCGAATGAGAAGACCCGCCATGATGGTCTTGCCGGCGCCGGGATCGTCCGCCAGCACATAGCGCAGCGGCTGCTTCGGCAGCATCGACTCGTAGACGGCGGTGATCTGGTGAGGCAGCGGCTGAACATTCGAGGTATGGACCGCCATCATGGGGTCGAACAAATGGGCTAGGTGAATTCGGTAAGCCTCAGCCGCCAGCTTGAAATCCGCGCCGTCCGCGTCAAAGCTCCATGGCCTGCCCGCTGAGGCGATCGACAGCTTGACCTCGTCGCTCCTGAACAGAACGCGCTCGCCCAGCCGTCCGTCGTCACTCTTGTAGACCACGGTCACCGCGTTAGCGCCGAGTGGATCTGCGCTGACGACGCGCACGACCCGACCCTCCTCAATGCCGGAGATGAGAGCGCCCTTGGAAATCGATTCCAGCTTCATAGTGAACAGTCTTTCATGGAGTTCAGCGCGCCTTCACGGCAAGCTCGGGGGCTTTGTAGCCTGGCGCCAGCGCCGCGCTTTCCACGCCGTAGAGAGTCTGGGGATTGGCAAGCCAGAGGTGATGCGACGACGGATCCAACGAATGGTCTTCAGAGCAGTCCACGCCCCACCGCTTCAAGGCGTAGCCAACCATCGGCGCTCGCAGCTGGATTCGCAGCGCGCCATCGGTCATGCCGTAGTCCGCCTCCACGGCTTTGGGATGCTTGACGCTAGGGTGAGGAACGATGTCGAGCGCGACGATACGCGTCCACTGCGCGTCATGCTCAAGGCGCTCGGCCTCAGGGATCGGTCGGTTCAACGGCGTCGCCTGGATGATCCGGGTCAGCACAAAATCCGCGAAGCGCTTTTTCTCCTGGTCGAACGCCCTTAAATGCCAACGCAGGCCCGTGTCCGCCAACGCCAGCGGCGCGAGCGTCTTGGCCGACGGTCCAGAGGATAAGGAGAGATAGCTCACCTCGACCAGCTCGCCAGCTGTGATCGCGCGCGTGAGAGCCCCCAAAGTCCGCACATCAGGCGAGACAAGCTCGCCAGCGCTCTCGCACGGAATCACGCGGCGGCCGCTGACGCTCAGGCCGTCGCCGATCCCAGAACGAAACCACATCAGAGCGCGCTCGGCCGACTGCTCAAAAATCGGCGCGAAATCGGAAGTCGGCAGGTATTTGCGCAGCGACGCGTCGTAGACCAGATTGCTCGGCGCCAGGCGGCGATAGGCGGCCAGATCACGCGCGGACGCCGCTGGCTTCACGCCGAAGCGCCGTTCGATATCGTGGCGCGTCAGGTCACCGCAAAAAAACGCCTTGACCTCAATGTAGGCCAGGCGCTCTCGTTGTGTTTTTGGAAGATCTTCCAGGCCGACTGAGGTAGGCATCGCCTATCCATTCTTATAATAATTTCCCAAGAGAACAATACCATATTTAAGTGCTGCCATTAATCATTTTGATCAACTTAGGGCATTGCACGCGCGCGGGGCGCGCGAGACGCCAGCGGTTGTGATTGCTCTTCATAGAGCACGCGATCGCTCGCTTGAGGCGCCTGCCACTGCAGACTATCAATTTCGATCACTTCCGCAAAGGGTCGGCTCGGGCGCCCGAGCTCGCTCCCTTAAGTGCCAGCATTAGCGTTCCTTTACGGCTCCCCAAGCATTGCGCCTTTCCTATGGCCTCTTCGCGCTATTGGCCGCTGTCGTGATTCCCAGGTGCGTTGACCCAAGGTAAGATCTGGAAAACATCACCAGGAAAAAGGGCAAGCAATGACGGCAGACGTATTGGAATTGGCTTACAAAGGCGAGTGGCACGAGCTGCTCCGGCGGTTGGAAAGCCAGCCCCATCTTGTGAATGCTCTCAGCGCCAAGGGCTACACGCCTTTGCACCAGGCTGCATGGCACGGCGCCAGCCCGCGCGTGATCGGCGCTCTGCTCGCGTTGGGTGCGAATCCATCGGCCCGCACGTTTAACAAAGATCAGTCAGCGGCCGACATTGCCCTGAACAAGCATCCCGAACGAGAGGACCTGCGCTTTCTCCTCAAAGATCGCAGCCGATCGCTCGCGCCGCTGCTTCGCAAGCTGGTGACGGACAGGCCCAAACTTTTCACCGCTTACGATGGCAACCGGGTGCTGTGCGATCGCGTGATCGAGTGCCTGAGCAGCGGGGATTTGCAGCGGGAGGAAGCCGATGTTGCCCGGGCCTTGTTAACCGCCATTCGCGCCGTCGCTGGCCAGGCCTTTTTCGACTGGGGCAGTGTCTCGGTCGGACATGGTTCGGTCGAGATGAGAGCCACGAGCGTGCTATGGCTTGAAACGATTGTTCCCGCTGTCGTTGAGATGTCGTCGAGGTCCTCCGCAATCCCCCTCGCTCCATCATTCGCCGTAATGACTGATTTGTTTAACCCGATGCCCGCGCAGTGGGGCCTCCGAGGCGACCCGTTCTTGTGGTTAGAGATGGGCCGGGCGCTCTGCCACGTTCCAATCCCGACCGAGAACCGCGACATAGAGCTGGTCCTGCGCGGCTGCTTCACTGCGCTCACTGGCTCCGAACTCAAAAGCGATTGGAACCTCGGCGTTGATCGTTTCTCCCGCGGAGGAATGAGCAGCGGCATAATCAGTGGCGAGGCCTGGTCCAACACATTGCTGCCGACGCTGCGACAACGCGCGCAGTGGTTGCGCGAGTCATGGGCAAGCTAGACTCTTTAGCTGTGGTGCAAGCCTGCGGCTCGACTAGAATGACTGCCATTGCCCAGCATGCATAACCATGCAAGCACGACTGACTTGTTCAAGGGGAGATACTTGGGAAAGAAATCATCCTTCTCTGCGTGCGCTGGTATCGGCGCTACAAGCTCTCATATCGTGACGCGGTCGAAATAATGGCCGAGGGGTGTCTGCCGGCCGCTCACACGACAATTCTGCGCTGGGTGCAGCGCTACGCGCCAGAGTTCGATAAGCGCTGGGCCCGCTTTTCAGCGAGACACGCAGGTCGTTGAGAGTGGATGAGACGTACGTGAAGATCCACGGCCGTTGGGCTTATCTCTACCGGGCGGTCGAGTCTTCAGGCAATACCGTCGACTTTTGGACTGAGCCCCCAGAGCAACCGGCACCGGCAAATGGCATTATTACTCCAAAAGTTTGGGCATTTTTGCTTCAACGGACGGCGGGCGAATCGCGATCGTCGAGGTTTTGGCTTACCGCCGTCCATGCGGTTCGAGCGCGATCATGCACGGCTTTAGTCAGCAGCGCGCTTGGTGGCCGCCTATCGCCGGGGTCTTGCCTTTCTGACTGCGTTGCTACGCCTGTGCTTAGCGAACAAATCCGTCCGCTTCTTGAATCGCCCCAAAACTCCGTTTGGCAACGTTCCGACCCAACTTAAAGAGAAAAATACAAATATCTATCCTTTTGATTTGATTAGCTTTTTTTAAAAAACTAAGGCAGCCCGACATCCCGACACCTGCGGTAAGTGGCTGATATCAAAGGAAAAACTTGCCATTTCCCTTTGTCAATTTATCATATAAAATAGAGCCACTTTGACTTAAGGAGACATGACGTGTCTGAAACATCTTTTGCAGCTCTGGTAGAGGCGGCGCCGCAGCCCGTTTTTCACGGGTTGTTCGACATTGATGTAAAGATGCTATCCAGCGCTGCGCTGGCTCGCCTTGTGGAAGATGTTCGCCACGACGGCCCGCTCGTTGGCAAGGCATACGACCGTACGCACAACCGGCACAACCGCTGATCCCCTGTGCGTATCGACACCCTATTGGTGAAGGTGGCCAGTAGATGCAACATCAATTGCACCTACTGTTATGTCTACAACATGGGAGACGATGGGTGGCAGGACATGCCTGCCCTGATTTCCCGCGACACCATCACTGCTCTGGGAAACTCAATCAGGACGTTTGCCGCCCAGCAAAGTTTGCCCTTTGCCACTGTGCTTCATGGCGGTGAACCGTTGATGATGGGCGCTAGGCGGGTTGAATTTTTGCTGACTGTTTTACGGAATAGTTTACCGGCGCGCTACCCCATCAGTATGCAGACCAACGGAATGCTGCTGACGCCGGAAATTGCGGACCTGTGCTCTCGCTACAAGGTGTCGATCTCTGTAAGCCTTGACGGGCCAAAGCCAGTGAATGACCGGTTTCGCTTAGATAAAAGCGGAGAAAGCACTCACGACCGAGTTGTAGCGGGCATCGAAGTCCTTCGACGCCATCCCGACTCAGAGTTTCTCTACGCAGGGTTGCTATCGGTCATAGACCCGGCATGTGATCCGAAGGCCGTCTACGAGTACTTTAAAGCTCTGGGGGCTCCGTCAATCGACTTTCTGTACCGCGACGGCAACCACAGCAACATGCCCTACGGCAAAGAGTCATTCGAGTCCGTGGAGTATGGAGACTGGCTTGGACGTCTGCTAGACATCTATCTGGCTGATACCAATCCACCGCGCGTTCGGTTCCTGGATGACATCATCAAGCTGTCACTTGGCGGTCACGGCATTAAAGAAGGTCTGGGCGATGCCGAGTATGGGATCGCCATCGTGGAGACCGATGGCACGATCAGTAAGAACGATACGCTGAAGAGCTCCTTCAATGGTGCCGACAAGTTCAGTGAAGCTTGGTCAGTCAAGACCAGCAATTTAGCAGACGTATTTCAGTCTGCTGAGTTCAAGCTATATCACGACCTTCAACGGCCTACGTGTCCAACCTGCAAGTCTTGCCCATACCTGAGGATCTGCGGCGGTGGAATGCCCCTGCATCGGTGGGAGCACGAGGCTAAGTACAACAACCCGTCTGTGTATTGCAACGACCAGAAGGCACTGATTTCTAAGGTCGTTTCTCGCCTTCAGAACGAGGGATTGAAGATTGATTCTCGCATCGCCATCCACAGCGCTTGAGCTCGCTCCTTTCCGTTATGGACTGATTGCCGGCTGCCTAGAACAGAGCGTCGCAAGCGCGACGCTTCAATGGTTCGAGGATAGCGCTCCCTGGAAACTACGCGTGGCGGACTTCTATGAGCAGCATGAATTCAGCTTCGATGACGTTGTGCTCCCGGAAGCGCTGGCAGAGGCATTCTCGCCGAAGGAACTGCAAGAGCTGCGGCGGCACATGGAGGATCGCTTTAACGTCGAGCTGTCAGCTCGCATCGACGTTACGGCGCATCGGCTAACTCATGGGCAGCGCATCAAGATTCACAACGATTTCATCCCGGGTGAAGAGTCGCATCGACTGCTGATTCAGCTCAATCGTGGCTGGGAGGATGCGAACGGTGGGCTGCTGGTCTTCTTCAACAGCAAGGATCCGGCCGATGTGCATCGCGTACTTCGCCCTTTGCACAATACCGGAGTTGTGTTCGAGATCTCTGAGTCGTCCCTGCATGCAGTAACCCCTATTCAAGCTGGGGACCGGTATACGCTTGTCCTCTCTTTTTTCCCCACGCGAAGTGCTCACAACCCGTGAACATGTTGAGCACTATCTAAAGGATCCGGTGATACCCTTGTGGTGGCCAGGTCTTGCCGAGCGGCTCGTGCAGGAATCGGAGATGCACTCAGCGGGGTACTCGACGTCCCAGTGGCTTGCGTCGGTGGCGCCTGCGAAGGTTTGGCGCGTCACTTCCGAGGGCGCTGTTGACTTCAATCTCTCCGTGGAGTTGCTCCCACCCCTACTCGTCCAACGACTGTCATCGAAGGGCGCACCCTTTGCTGACGAGGCCACGATCACTTGCTCACTTGACAGGTTAGGGCGAGCGCTCACCCTGCTTCAGCAAGTTCCTTCCTTGGCAGCTGCAGTCGGGACCCTTGCCAAGAGCATCCACATCTTGGAAGTGTCCGAACCCGGGTTCGACGTCAGTTTTAGCGAGCCATCAATACCATTCTCGGTGTTTCTCAACATCTCAGAAGGTCGGTTTGCGGACCTCCGCACAGCCGAGGCTCTCGTACACGAAGCAATGCACCTTCAGCTATCATTGATTGAGCGGCTTGCTCAAATTGCGACAGTTGATCAAGGGCTTCACTACTCGCCGTGGAAGCGTTCAAAGCGCCCCGTCGCTGGCCTGATGCATGCCTTGTACGTCTTCCGAGTCATAGGCCAATGGCTTGCCCACCTTCCGAAGACTTCCGATGAGGCAAAGGCGTACGCCAAAAAGCGGAGAAAGGAGATTGACAACGAAATTGAGCAGCTGGCTCCTGCATCATTTGTCGACCACCTGACTGCCGAAGGACAGCAGCTACTGAGGCGCTTACTCGCCTAGTGGTACTTGGTCTCGGATCTGTCGTTCGCGCTGGGCCACCTAATGACGGTCTTGACGAAATTGATCGCGAGCGGCTGATCGATGGCGACGCAATCGAGCGGCGCAGATCAACATCAAGTAAGGCCGCGCTCGCGCAGCAGCTGGCCAGGATCAGGTTGCTGGCATTCGATCGTTCTATCCCAATCTTATCAACAAAATCTATGGGGAAATTTTCCTTTTTTTATGCCGTGGTCCCGTCATCAGATGCACGGGCACGTGGTGGATATTGCTACCACTGCCATGCCCCCCCGGAAGTGCGAGTGCCGCGGCGGTCCTGCAGGTAGACCAAGCGCAGTGTGCACAGCTGGGCGACGCGTAGCCCGTGGTACCGCAGCGTCGCTAACATCTCGCGATCGCGCAAGCCCCTGCAGTGTCAACGCGTCGGGTGCGCCAGCAGGTCGCATGCCTGGCCATCGCGATCTCCGACGTTTTACCTTCCTGGCTATCGAGCTTCGGCCGCTTCACGCCGTAACGGATCCATATAGGCCACGGGCGCGGGAGCGCCCTTCGGAGTACCTTTGCTTCATAAACAGTCCCACTTTCACTTCATCGAACGATCGCGGCCGAGTTGCTCGTGTTTCGTCACCACCAAGGGTTCGCCGCCCTGGATCTGGCCGAGCATCTTCCGAGTGCTACGGTTGAGAAACGCTATACAAATCGACCGTTGAATCCAGTTCGAACGAATCACGAAAAGCTGGAATCTTGGATTCTTAAGCAAGCACAAATGCACTGTCGCTCAGGAACCCAAGAACTCCGCGCGATTGCAGCGTAAGAAGATGGCCGCTGTTGTATGACCGCCGCGTTTGGCTGCGAGGGTTTTCAAATTTGTCGCATATCATTTTCCTTGCTGACCGATTCGTCGTGCTGCTGGTGGTTTGGTAAGCGCACCACTTTCCCCTCGAATTCCTGATACATCGTGCCGTATAAACTGTCGGCTATCCGAATCTTTCTATTCTCATCGATGCAAATCAGTCGCAGATCGAACAAAGTGTGCAAATCGGCGCGCAACAGCAAACCGTTACTAACAGCATAACTACCGCCTTGTGCATGTGGCATGACATGTGCACTTTCCAATACGTCAAGGACATCGCAGCCTGAGAAGGCACATTTGCCATCGTAGGCCTCAATCAGCGCACGCCTGAACTGTGCTTGGCCGCGTCGGGTTTTTATTTGCTGAAGGGTGATGTCATCCACCACCGGGTTTTTGTCCGACGAGCTCGGTAACCCAGCCGTCGACTGCTGAGTGGTCGGAGAAGTCGCGGCCTGCAGTGCCGTGGCGGCGCTGACAGGCAAGCCAGCCTCTGGCCGGTCGACCTTGGTGGCCAGTACGGCGCTGAAGTCGACATGCGCTTTGCCGGTTAGCTTCCAACTTTTCTTCAGTGACCGCCAATCATCCAACATGTTGAAGTAGGCTTGTTCCGAGTCGAAGCCGACGCAAGGCCACGGATTGTCGACCTTATGGCCGATGGCAGCGGTACCGATATGTCGTTGGACGTGATCGAACCATTGTGCAATGAGTGCGTTTTGGCAGCCGAGCAGCTCTGCAAGTTCCTTGAGTTCAAACGCGACCTCGATGACGTTCTTTCCCGACAAGTAGCTGGTGTACACCGTAGCAAACCACGTCCTACCAGAGGTAATCCCCCGACCACCTTTGACTGACCTTCCAAGCTGGCCAGTAAATGCGTCAATGAAGCGCTCAGCAAGGCCGTCGGCATCGAGACCGCGTACCGTTGCAAATGTGGGATCCACTGCCTTACGCAAGGGCAGTGTGCCGTCCCAAAGACAATACCAACGCAACAGCTTGTGTAGCGCCTCGGCTGATTTGACGCGTAGCCGATACACGTTGTTATCGGCTGGAACTAGAGTCGATAGACTTGCGACGGCGGCCGACATCCCGGCCTCCCCAGTTTTACCTATAAATCCTTTTGGATAACGTTCGAGGACGTCGACATCGACCATGCCGCTGACGGGATAGCTGCTTCCGCTCACGGAGGTCGCATTCACATAGATGGTCACGCCACCTAACTCAAGCGGACGGGTTGCGATCGAAAGATGGCGTAGTTGCGGTCCTGATAACGCATATCGGTACGCATACTGCACGTGGTCGCCGACGCGATTGCCCCGTTTTGCATGGATTGCTGTCGCCTGGGGCAGTGACTGAACGATGTCTGAAGCGTGCTTTGGAGTAAGCATTCGATTTTCCGTGATAGTTGAGATGGCTGCATCCTTATCGCAACAAGGCGAGCTTTGCTGACTTTCGTATAGATAGAACGACGCGGTGGCGCCAAGCCTAGAGCAGAACCGCCCAGTAATCGACATGCCCTAACACAGGTCGACCACGAACTGTTGGAGCCGAACCTGTCGCGCTACCTCGACGGATTTACGGCAGGCACTAGTCGGCCATAATTTTTTCGATAGCAATCGTCATCATCGTCGACAGCGCTTAGGATTTTTCGGGTCAACACTCTACATTCGACTGCGATACAGAATGCTGAAAGACGAGGGCAGACCCCTGTACAGCCTGCTTTCTCGCCGGTTTTAAGACAAAAGGCTATTCAAGCGTCAACTGGCGCACTGCCATCGCCGCACTGTTGGCGCCACCGATGGCATCTTGGGAAACACGTCCAGAGGCTTTGCTAGATGAAAATAGCTGTTCCTAATATTGGCTGCGTTCAGTTCGATTCTGATCACTTGTCCTCCGTTTGGCGTGCCGAAAAATCCCGAATCCAGCACAGCGTATTGACCAGTGCCATGTCGTCCGATGTGGTGCAGCGGATCGACATCAGGGCTGGATTGGCGATAAACAGCGCCAGGCACTTGGCGCGCGAGATGGCGACATTCAGGCGGTTTTTGCTATACAGGAATTCGATAAAGCGCGGAAGGTAATCGCCGCTCGACGTTGCCATGGAAACGATGACGACTTCCGCTTCTTGTCCCTGGAACTTATCGACAGTGCCGACCCTGGCGCCATCGGGCAGCACCTGCTTGAGCAGGTTGACCTGCATGTTATAGGGCGCGATCACCAGTATGTTTTCCTGGCTCATCGGCCTCGTCTCGCCATGCCTGTCCTTGTAGCGCTGCGCCAGCAGGTCGGCGTAAAGTGTCTTGATTAACGCGGCTTCTTCGACGCTTCTCTGGGAACAGGCCTCGTGCGCGATGGCGAGATAGGCAATACCGGTCGGCTTGAGCGCGGGGTGCGCATCTTGGCGCAGTACGAGTGCCTGGTTGCGATTGGCATCTTCCGATTCGAGCCGCCCATCGTAGATAGCATTGGAAATGAAGCGGCATACATCGGGATGCATGCGATAGCTGGTCTTCAGAAAAATGCCTTGCTCGGGTGCGATGGTCGACACGCCATCGAGCAAGTACTCGAGCGACGATGCTCCTGAACACCCGGGATGTACCCCTTGGATGGGCTGCCCGAGTTGCATCTGGTCGCCGAGCAGCACGATGTTTCGGGCGCTAACGCCCATGGCGACCAGGTTGGCCAGGGCCACCTGGCCCGCTTCATCCACGAACAGGTAGTCCAGTGCTTGGTCCATCTGCGGATCGGCAAACAGCCATGCTGTCCCGGCGACCAGGCGCGCGTCTTGTGCGAGTGCCAGCATGACCTCATCGTTGCTGGCCACGTCTTGGATACGACGGCCGTCGAACTGGGAATCTTCGTTGCGTGCAGTCGACTTCTTGACGCCATAGAAGTCGACGCCGCGCTGCACGGCGACCTTTTCTACCGCTTCCAGCAAATTGTTGATCGCTTTGTGGCTGTTCGACGAGATGCCAACCGAGCAGCCGCGGCGCAGCAACTCGACGATGACATGCGATCCCGTATACGTTTTTCCTGCCCCAGGCGGCCCTTGGACGAAGATCACGCTGCGATCAAGACCCGCGACGGCCTCGATAATCTGAGGCAGCGCGTTGTGCTCGTTGTCAATGATCGGGTTCCCCGCCATGTGCCCTTTAATGCGAGGAGGCTCCCGGTTCAGGAACGCGCACAGCGCGGGATACGCGCCGGTGTCGTCCACGACGCTATCGGCAAAGCGGCACATTGCCTTTTTCAGCTTCTCGCTCGAAATTGGTCCGCCCAAGCCGACGTGGAGCAGCGCGGCAGGCGGCTCCTTGCGCAGGCCGAGTTTAAAGGTGACACGACGCTCGTCATGGTCGACGACGAACTCGCTCAAGAGCTCGCCGGTATCGATCCGCACGCAGTTATCGCCGGTCTTGAGCTTGGTCTCCTGCTCCGCATACAGGTAGGTATAGCGCCTTGACCGTCCTATCGTGGCTGGCGGATGCGCCGGGTCCGGCGTGAGTCCGGCGACGGCCTCGGCATCGTCCAGCAGTTCCTCGATGCTCATGTCCATGCGGTTGAACATGCCCCACCAGACGGGCTTTTCCGCGCGTCGGTGGAAGTCCAGCAACTGGTACGTGAGTTCTTTTAAGCGATGCCCGGCGCTCCAGGTGGCACGGTCTGCCGGCAGGGAATCAATGAGCCTTTCTCGGTAGAGAATCAGCGCCATGTCCGCTTCGCTCAACTGCCCTTGCGGCTCGCCGTCCCGGCTGTCCTTCGCCGTAGCAAACCACGGCGTCGCGGCCGGACGCAGCGTCAGCAGCCATTCGCGTAGTTCATAGGTCGAGCGTACGTCGTCGAAGTTATAGTCTTCGATATCTTGGAGCAGTTTTGGCTCGCCGGTTTCCTTCCACTGTTCGTAAAAAACAATGCTGGCGCCGGCGTTCTGCACGTCGCCCTCACGCGCCTGCATGTAAAAACGCTCAATGTTCTTGATCGAGTAACGCGGTTCCGAGACACGCATCGCCTCGCGCACCACCTTGTAGAGGTCGACGAGCTTGCCCTGGCGCAGCAGGTTGTCGACCTCGGCTTCGCGGGTGCCATGTAACGACATGAGCTTCTTCAGCGCAGTCACTTCGTACGACGCGTAGTGGTAAATATGGGCGTTTGGATGGCGGCGCAGACGGTCGGTGACGAAGTCCATGAATGCTTCGAAGGCCAGCTTCTCTTGCGCGCGCGTGTGGGCCCAGAACGGTTTAAACGTCGCCTTACCGCCTTCGAAGTAATACACCCCGAACAGGTACTCGAGGCCGCCCTCTTCTAGTGGGTCTCCTTCCATGTCGAAAAACATATCGCCCGCATCCGGCGCAGGCAGCCGCGCGAAGCCGCGCCGGCCTTCAGCATCCGGCGCCAACAGGTCGAGATGCCGTTCTCCAGTCTGTCGTGCCTTGAACTGGAGGGCCGCCTGGTGCCTGAGCTTTGCGAACGTTTCCGGAGTCAGCTTTGGGATCCGTATGTCCGTGTCCACCTGCGCCAGGGATGCCATGCTCGTGATCCCAGCGTCCTCTAGCTTCTTAATCTGCAGCCGGCTGATGTTCGCGACCCGGGAAAGATGGTCGTCGGCCAGTCTCCGGTCTTCACACAGGGTGCGCCATTTGCATTGACTGAATTTCTCGGACACATGGGGATAGCTGGCGCCGGTACCGCTCGTCACGCGCGACAGGTAGTCGTTGCGAACGGTTAGAAAATACCGGCTATAGTCCGCGTAACGAAAGCTCTGCTCTTCCTTGTTTCCAAGTACGACGTGCATCAGCTGCGGTGCGGTTTCCTGAATTTTTGCAACCAGCGAAGAATAAAACGCGAGCTGCACGATGAACTTGGCTTTGACGCTGCGGGCCAGCTTAGTATCGGCCACCTCGTAACTGAACGGCCCCAATGCCGATGGCCGCGCGACGCGCCGCAGGAAGTCGGCGTGACCGACAAACGGGCCGTCACGGAGCGTGGCCTGGAAAATGACGCCAACACCACGGCGCATGGCGTCGCGGGTCTCCTCGATCCTTGCATCGAGGCTGGGCTTATCGAGGGCAATGTCTACGAAGGAGTCACTTTCCCCGGCAAGCCGGGCTGCATACGCCGCTTCGTGCGCATAGCCTTTCGCTTGCACAAGGCGGGTCTGGTCATCGTCGACTGTGCGCGGCAGGGGCGTGACCAGATCGATCAAATCGAGGTGCGCAATGTGCTCGCACTCCAGAAAGTTCACGACGTCCGAAGCCGAATGCAGAATCTCGTTGTCGTGGCGTTGCATATGCTTTTATTTCTTTCGTAATAGAAACAAATCATAGCAACTAATTCGCCCTGCTGACAAATCTTGACCGTTGCATTTATGCCAGCAGGTACACCGTAATCATTTTTTAATTGGCTTGTACTGTCGTTCAAGTTTTGTTGATAATACTCAACCTACCTCTTCTGATCGTTCACCACCATGGCCACCGTCTCCCCCTACCTTGTTCCTGCGCTGCGCCTAGATGCCGGACGTTACCGGGAGCTCGAGGTACTGGAGCGCCTGCGCGATTATTTACCAGCTGGGTTCGAGGTATTCCACAACATTGCGCTGCACACGGTTCAAGGCGGCCGCGATTGCTATGGCGAGATCGATGTTGCCGTGCTGTCGCCGACCGGTTCGCTGCTGCTGATGGAAGTAAAGGCTGGCCCAGTCATACTGCGTGACGGCGAAATTTTTAAGCTCTACGGCGATGGAGAATGCGACATCGCACGCCAGGGACGACTGCAACGTGTCGCGATGCAGAACCGCCTGCGAGAAGCGGGGCTTGCGACAGCCATAATCAGCTGCCTCGTCCTGCCGGACTACGAACTCGGCGATGGTCATGTGGCGTCTGTTCCGCGCGATCGGATCATTGATGCACCGCGTTACGGACAGATGGCCACGACGGTACGGTCGTGGCTCGACGCAGCGCACAGCAGCGTCGACCGAGAAGCGTTGCGCCGACTCATGCTCAACCAGTTTCAGGTCACCCCAAACCTGGAGGTGATGCGCGACCAGCTGCAGGACACCGTGCGCCGTCTGTCGGATGGCTTAGCGACCTGGGTGCCCCGTATCGAAGCACCGTCCAGTGTGTACCGGATCCAGGCCACTGCCGGCTCCGGCAAGACGCAGCTCGCCCTGCAATTGCTGGAAAGTGCAGGAGCCAATGGGATCAAGGCAAGTTATGTCTGCTTCAACCGTACCTTGGCCGATCACGTGCCACGGCTGGCGTCGCCGAAGGTGCAGGTCGTGAACTATCACGAACTCTGCGTCGATCATCAGCGCCGCGCGCATGGAGAACCGGAGTTCTCGTCACAGGGATACCGTCAAATGGCCGAGGCTTACCTCGCGGCCAGCCGGGACTTCACGCCGAGCCTGGACCTGTTGATCATCGACGAAGCGCAGGATTTCGATGCAAGCTGGGTGGAAAGCCTGTGCAATCGGCTAAAGCCCGGCGGCCAGCTCTACGTGCTGGAAGACGAAGCGCAACGTTTGTACGAGTACGATGGGTTCGAGCTCGGCGACGCGGTCACGATCCGCTGCAGCGACAACTTCCGCAGCCCGCGCGTAATTTGCGATCTCATCAACGCGCTGTCGCTCGTACGCCCACCGGTCCGCAGCCTCAATCCCTACCCGGGAGAACTGCCTGGCATCCATACGTACCAATCGGACGAAGAACTGTTGACACGGACCGAAGAGGCGGTGGCCGCCCTGATCTCACGCGGCTTTGCGCTCGAAGACATCGTGGTCGTCTCCGGACGCGGTCGTGGCCGCTCCGCGCTGCTCAACCGGGTAGGCATCGGCCCCTACCTCACGCGCCGCTTCACAGGCGAATATGACCGGCTCGGTGAGCCGCGTTGGAGCCAGGGCGACCTGCTGGTCGAATCGGTCTACCGCTACAAGGGACAAAGCGCACCGGCCGTGGTCGTGGCGGAATTCGATTTCGACGAGCTCGACGTCGCCGCGCGGCGGCGCTTATTTGTTGCCCTCACCCGGGCACAGATGGCGGCGGAACTCGTGCTGTCGGTAAGGGCCGAGCAATGCCTGGCTGCAGTGCTGACGTAGGCCCCTCAGGCTCGAATCGAACATTCAGCAGATCTATCGGTCTCGCTGGGCGAGCAACTGCAGCATGAGCTGGCCGACGAACCACGGTGTCGCTGCCGCTAGCAGCGTCCACGTCCTACCGGACGGTATGGAGAAACCGCTCATCGCGGCAGAGTGTCGACGTCTACTTGTAGTATTGCAGCCTGGCAATTGACTCATAAAGTCTTACTTTGTCTCACCAACACCATACAAAACCGAGCCCGCTTTTTGCGTGGTGTCAAAGCGTTGGTGCGCCTGTCATTCGTCAGAATTTTTCCTGAAGTGCAGGAGTCCACTGGAAAGGCTCAGTTGCTCCGCATTACCGGCCGATATTGCGCGACGAGCCCTATCGTCGGGCTGACCTTTGCAACAGAAAATAAAACAATCTTGAAATATTTGGACAGATTGCTTATGGGTATTTAAAATTAGTATTGGACAAGACTCGCAAATGCCACGTCGGGCACGACAGCTACCCTATCAAAGGATGCGTCACCCCGGTCCCGTTCGGCCACATCTCCATAAACTGACAGCATTCGTTCGATGACCATGTCGAGAATCACGTCGGTACACCTTCCTCAGGAAAGGCACCTTTTTGGACCTCAGCTCCCCACAACATATTTACGCCATGGTGTCGGCCGAAGTCGATGCCATCCTCCGTGGACTCAAACATGGTTCCAGCGACGAGAACGTTTCCGAGGCAATCGGCAACGCACGTGAGGTATTCGACAAGCTCGCACGCGAACTCGGCACCGATATCGCTTCGCTGCAAAAGAACACCAAGTGGGAAGTCTTCGAGATCGCCTTTTATGGCGAGACCAATGCCGGCAAGTCAACGATCATCGAGATGTTGCGCATTATGCTCGGCGAAGAAGGACGACGCTCGAACAGACAGCAATTTAAGAAATTGGAGTCCGAGTTCAACCTGACCGAAGAAGGCATCGCGGCGATGCGGGACCGGGTCGAGCAGTGCAAAACGCAGGCCGCCGAGCTACAGGCGAAATACGACGATGTCCTTGCGGCCGCCCGGCAGCGCAGTCAGCAGCTGCGTTCCCGGATCGAGGTGCT
This sequence comes from Telluria sp. BA11, assembly GCF_056680305.1. NCBI lineage: Bacteria > Pseudomonadati > Pseudomonadota > Betaproteobacteria > Burkholderiales > Oxalobacteraceae > Telluria > Telluria sp. BA11. The sequence continues at coordinate 93,720 of NZ_JBWXQA010000002.1, read as the reverse complement.
CGGGCAGCAGGTCGCGCAGATCAAGGCCGTAGCACCGTTCTGGCAACGATTCATCTATCTGTTCAAGCAGCTGCCGGCACAGAAGCAGGCACGCGAACTGGAACAGGCCTTGAACGACAACGAGGTGCAGGCCGCAGGATCGGCCGCTTCGGCGAAACAGGCCTGCGCCGAAGCGCAACAGCACACCGCGGCGGCGGAAGATGCGCTGGCGCGATCCGAAGGCCAGCTCAACCAACTGGAGCGGCATGCTGACGGCGAAATCATCGGCGACGGCCGCTCTGACAATACCCGAATAACCGGGCGTTACGAATTCACCGTGGCAGGACAACGGTTCGCGCTGCTGGACGTCCCCGGCATCGAAGGCTCGGAGCAGAAGGTTAACGACGAGATCTCGCACGCCGTCGAGTCCGCGCACGCGGTCTTCTATGTCACCGCAACGGCGTCCGCGCCCCAAAAAGGCGATGACGGACGCATGGGCACGCTCGAGAAGATCAAGTCCCACCTGGGCGCGCAAAGCGAAGTCTGGACTATCTACAACAAGCGCGCGACCAATCCGGCCGTGCTCGCGAAGAACGCCCTGGTGAGCAAGGACGAGCAGGACAGCCTGGCCGCACTCGACGCGACCATGCAAGCTGCGCTCGGCGAACACTATTGCGGGCACGTGGCGATCAGTGCCTACCCTGCTTTCCTGGCCGTGGCCGAGTGCCTGGTTCCCGGCTCGACCAAGGCCAAGAGCCGGGCCAAGTTCCTCGACGCCTTCCCTCTGGAGACCTTGCTGGACCGCTCTGGCGCGAGCGCTTTCCGTACCAAAGTGGCATCGGAGCTGGTCAGCAACAGCGAAGCGAAGATCGTCCGCTCAAACTTCAACAAGGCACGCCAGGTGGTGGTTACCGTCGACGTCAAGCTGACGGAGATGCGCAAGGAGACCTTTAAGCCGCTGGCGAAGCGCCTCCACGACGATGCCCTTGATGCGGAGAAGCAGGTTGACCTGGCGATGAATGCGCTCAAGTCGCGCGCCCAGGCGATTGGCGAAGAAGCCGTCGACCGCTTCGTCACCTCGACCCGCGAGCGGATTTACGCGCAGATCGAGAAGGACATCGGCAACGACGACTTCAAGCTTGCGCTGGAACGCTGCCTGCGCCAGGGCCAGGAGGATCTGGCGAAAGAACTGCCGAAGCTGATGCAGGGGGCGCTCGGAAAATTCCAGTCGCAGATCGCCGACGTGATCGATCGTTTCAGGGAGCACGCCAGCGAACTGCTCGAAGCGTACGGCAGCATCGACATGGGCGGCGTCGGCGAGCGCTTCGAGCTGAAGATCAAGATCGACAACGGCATCAATATCCCGGGCTTGGTCGGCGCCGTGGCTGGCGCAGCGATACTGCTCTCGAATCCGGCAGGATGGGCCATCATTGCGCTCGGTGCGGTGACGGCGATCGTCGGCCTGACCAAGGCCGTGTGGGGCGCCTTCAGCTCCAGTTACCGGATGTCGCAGCAGCGCAAGGCAGCGAACGAAAACCTCAACCGCATCGAAGACTCGCTGCGCGAATCGGTGCGCAAGGGACTGGCGGCAGGCTGGCCGCAACTGGAACCGAAGGTCGAGGCGCTGAAGGCGGCCGTGCAGGTGCCGGCCGAACAGGTGCGGCAGGTCGACACTATCCTCGGCAGCGCGCAGAAACAGCTGAAGACCATCATCAAGACGATCGAAAAGACAGGAGCAAAATAATGGAGCAAACCCTTGACGCATTCAAGTCGCAGCAATCCGAGGCATTGTCAAGTTGCCACAGCCGGCCGCGCCTCGATAAAATGATGAGATGACAGGTTCTCAACTTTACCGCGGTTTCCGCTACCCTCGGGAGATCATCAGCCATGTGGTGTGGCTCTACTTCCGGTTCTCGCTGAGCTTTCGCGACATCGAGGAATTGATGGCAAGCCGGGGTATCGTCGTGACTTACGAGACGATTCGCCAATGGACTCTGCGGTTCGGCCAGCAATACGCTGCTGAGCTGCGCCGACGTCAGCCACGACGGGGCGACAAATGGCACCTCGACGAGGTCGTGCTGACGATCAAGGGAAAACATCATTACCTCTGGCGTGCAGTTGACCAGGACGGCCATGTCCTGGATGTCCTCGTGCAGAGCAGGCGTGACCGGCAGGCGGCCAAGCGGTTCTTTCGCAAGCTTCTCAAGGGCTTGCGCTACGTGCCGCGGGTTCTGATTACTGACAAGCTCAAGAGTTATGCGGCCGCTAAGGCTCAGATCATGCCGGGCGTAGAGCATCGCCAGCACAAGGGTTTGAACAACCGGGCCGAGCTATCGCACCAACCGACGCGCCAGCGAGAACGGCAGATGCGCCGCTACAAGTCACCGAGGCACGCGCAGCGTTTTCTATCCGCGCATGGGCCGATCAACAACGTCTTCCGATGCCAGCGCAACCGCCTGTCGGCGCAGCAGTACCGGCACGTGCGTACTCAAGCGTTTTCTCTCTGGAATGAGGTCACCGATGTAGCGAAGAACGCATAACCTGGGACATTTGTTATCCGAGCCGCGGCCATTTCGCTCCGGATTCCGAAACTCGTCTCGTCGGCTCAGCAACTTGACAATGCCTCCAGTTACGGTCCCAGTGTTATAAAACGAACTACAAATGGCGTTAGCTCGGCCTTCGCTCGATTTACGCAACAAAGCCGGCCCAGGCGTAAATCTTTGCAGCGTTCAACAGTGCGCCTTTGTGAAGAATTTCGTTATATTCTTTCTCCTCCTAACGTCGCTGCTCGCGATGAATTTACCCTCGTTCTGAAAGAAAAATCATGAAGGCACTCGTTTATAATGGTCCGTGCGACGTCCAAGTTAAAGACATGCCGGACGCCAAGATTGAAAAGCCGACTGACGTCTTGGTCCGTATCACGACAACTAACATCTGCGGGTCTGACCTGCACATGTACGAAGGCCGCACCAACCTGGAAACGGGCCGTATTTTGGGCCACGAAAACATGGGTGAAGTCATCGAGGTCGGCAACGCCGTCGAGCGCGTTAAGGTCGGCGACGTTGTCTGTCTGCCGTTCAACATCGGCTGCGGCTTCTGCCAAAACTGCGAACGGGGCTTGTCCGGCGCTTGCCTCACGGCAAACCCAGGCACGGCCGGGGCTGCCTACGGTTTTGCCGGCATGGGTCCGTACAGTGGCGGCCAGGCCGAACTGCTACGGGTGCCGTTCGGCGATTACAACTGCTTGGTGCTGCCGGAAGACGCTAAGGAAAAGGAAAATGACTACGTGATGTTGTCGGACATTTTCCCGACCGGCTACCACGCTACCGAATTGGCTGGCCTTAAGCCGGGTGAATCGGTCGTGATCTACGGCGCCGGCCCGGTCGGCCTAATGGCGGCCATGTCTGCGTTCATTAAAGGCGCAAGCGAAGTTTTCGTCGTGGACACGCACAAGGATCGTTTGGCTCTGGCCGAAAAGATGGGCGCGGTGGCGATCGACGACACCGGAGGCGCCGGCGTCGAGAAAATCTTGAACCTTACCAACGGCAAGGGCGCCGACTGCGGCTGCGAATGCGTTGGTTACCAGTGTTGCGACAAGCACGGTAAGGAAGTGCCAAATCTGACAATGAATAACTTGGTGCAGACGGTCAAGGCCACTGGCGGCATCGGCGTGGTTGGTGTATTCCTCCCGCAGGATCCAAAGAGTCCAGACGCGTTAGGAAAGGAAGGTAAAATTGCCTTCGATTTCGGCAATTTTTGGTTCAAGGGTCAGAAGATTGGCACCGGCCAAGCCAACGTCAAGCATTACAACCGTTATTTGGCAAAGTTGATCCATAAAGGTAAAGCAACGCCTTCGCAGATCATTTCACACCAGCTTGGACTAGATGATGCACCGACTGCCTATCGGAATTTTGATAAACGTGCGGAAGGGTGGACCAAAGTCGTGCTAAAACCTAATAAATAAGGAAAATATTATTTATTGGCGCATGCTAAAAGACGATTCACAAAATTAAAGCAGGCGATAGGTTTTACAATAAATGGTTAGTTCGCGCAATTTTCTTTCATTTCGGGAAGTTAAGGAAAGAAGATTGCGCGGAAGGGCATTGTCAAGTTGCTGAGCCGACGAGACGAGTTTCGGAATCCGGAGCGAAATGGCCGCGGCTCGGATAACAAATGTCCCAGGTTATGCGTTCTTCGCTACATCGGTGACCTCATTCCAGAGAGAAAACGCTTGAGTACGCACGTGCCGGTACTGCTGCGCCGACAGGCGGTTGCGCTGGCATCGGAAGACGTTGTTGATCGGCCCATGCGCGGATAGAAAACGCTGCGCGTGCCTCGGTGACTTGTAGCGGCGCATCTGCCGTTCTCGCTGGCGCGTCGGTTGGTGCGATAGCTCGGCCCGGTTGTTCAAACCCTTGTGCTGGCGATGCTCTACGCCCGGCATGATCTGAGCCTTAGCGGCCGCATAACTCTTGAGCTTGTCAGTAATCAGAACCCGCGGCACGTAGCGCAAGCCCTTGAGAAGCTTGCGAAAGAACCGCTTGGCCGCCTGCCGGTCACGCCTGCTCTGCACGAGGACATCCAGGACATGGCCGTCCTGGTCAACTGCACGCCAGAGGTAATGATGTTTTCCCTTGATCGTCAGCACGACCTCGTCGAGGTGCCATTTGTCGCCCCGTCGTGGCTGACGTCGGCGCAGCTCAGCAGCGTATTGCTGGCCGAACCGCAGAGTCCATTGGCGAATCGTCTCGTAAGTCACGACGATACCCCGGCTTGCCATCAATTCCTCGATGTCGCGAAAGCTCAGCGAGAACCGGAAGTAGAGCCACACCACATGGCTGATGATCTCCCGAGGGTAGCGGAAACCGCGGTAAAGTTGAGAACCTGTCATCTCATCATTTTATCGAGGCGCGGCCGGCTGTGGCAACTTGACAATGCCCCTCAAGGTGCCGATTGAGGTACCCTGACTTTTTCGGACACTCCTGTTTGGTAAACTTCACCAACGGGAGAATTTATGAAACGAACGAGAACATACACGCCGGAGCTTCGTGAGGAAGCGGTCAAACTGGTCTTGGCCCAGGGCCTGACGCTTGAAGACGCGGCCACACGCATCGCGATTCCAAAGGGGACGTTGGCGAATTGGGTAAGCGCTGCGAAGAATGACGCCACCCCCTCCGCAGTACCGGGAAGCCGTACCGTCCCCGAGCTGGAAGCGGAGAACGCGAAGCTGCGCAAGGAGCTCGCTGAAGCCCGCATGGAGCGAGATATCGTAAAAAAAGCGGCAGCGTACTTTGCGCGGGAGTCGCTGCCAAGTACGCGGTCATGAAGACGATGCGACTCGAATATCCGATTGCCGTTCTGTGCCGAGCGTTTGGGGTTTCGCGCAGTGGCTATTACGCCTGGAGCAGTGGCGCATTGTCGCCGCGTGCGCAGGCCGACGAACGCCTGAAGGTGGCCATCAAGGCGGTCCACACGCAAAGTCGCGAGACCTACGGGCCGCTGCGTATGCAGCCGGAACTGGCGGCACAAGGCTTCGAGGCTGGCCGTGACCGCATTGCGCGCCTGCGCCGCGAACTGGCTTTGCGCTGCAAGCAGAAGCGCAAATTCAAGGGCACGACGAACTCGAACCATGACTTGCCTGTTGCCGACAATTTGCTGAACCAGACCTTCGCGCCTACCCGGCCCAACGAAGCTTGGGTGACCGATATCACCTATATCCAGACCGGCGAAGGTTGGCTTTACGTGGCCGGCGTGAAGGATGTGTTCACCTGCGAAATCGTCGGTTACGCGATGGGTGAACGCATGACCCAGGGCCTGACGGCGCAAGCTCTCTGGCGCGCCGCCACCAATAAGCGGCCAGCTCCAGGATTGATTCATCACTCGGACCGGGTAAGTCAGTATTGCGCCCATGACTATCGCAAACTGGTAGAGCAATTCGGCATGAAAGCATCCATGTCGCGCAAAGGAAACTGCTATGACAACGCCCCGATGGAAAGCTTCTGGGGCAGCTTGAAAAACGAGCTGGTGCATCACCAGCGCTATGCCACGCGGGCCGATGCGCAGTCCGCAATCCAGGAATACATTGAAAGCTTTTATAACCGCCAGCGCCGTCACTCACGCCTTGGCAATGTTCCGCCAGCATTGTTCGCTGAATCCTTCAGCAAACAGCCGCAGGCAGCTTGAAACAAGAGTGTCCGCTATTGACAGTACACCTCAGGAAGGAAAGACCGTCGATTTTCTGCTGACGGCACATCGCGACATGGCCGCCGCCAAACGTTTCTTCGACAAAGCCATGCGTGAGAACGGTGCTCCGGAGAAGATCGCGATGGACAAGAGCGGAGCCAACAAGGCCGCGATCGACGAAATTAACGGCGCGATGGCTGTCCCGGTCACCGTACGGCAGGTCAAATACCTCAACAACATAGTCGAGCAGGACCATCGCGCGATCAAGCGCTTGACCAAGCCGATGCTGGGCTTTAAGTCCTTTCGCGCGGCCGCCAACGTGCTCGCCGGCATCGAGCTCATGCACATGATCCGCAAGAACCAGTTCAGGACTGAAGGCGTTGCTCGCACATCGTTCGCCGACCAATTTTATGCGTTGGCAAGACAAATCCGTCCAGTTTGAAAGCAGCCCACTCCTCGCCAGCAAATCTGAGCGTCAAATCGCTAACGCGACACAACCGTTCATCATCCTGGATCCTCCAGCCGGTCGGCCAACTGCGCTGATCGTGGCGTCAAAATCAGTCCGAGCGCGACGATATCGCAAGTGGAATCGCCGATTCGAATGATGATCCGGACTTTTAAGGAGCGCCTGATCCAGGCCGGCCCCCGCTACGAGACGTTCCGGACTCGCTGTCGGCAACCGATCTGGACAGCTTACGGCCGCAGGACGACCGCTATCTTTCTGCCAGCTTCCCGATGGTGGAGAACAGTCCGGCTGTTGTCGCATACGCTTCGCCCGAAGTTTTCGGTCCACGAACCAATGCAAGTTTTTCTGACGGATCGACAGGGTTCGGGAAGCGCAGCCCCAGTACATCGGCGGGACGCCTGGTGACGCGGGCAACGCGGTCGACGCCGCATCCAGAAGCGTTGGCGACCAGAATTGCGCTGGGCTTGCCGATTTCATCGAGCCGCCGGAAGAGTCGTTCGCTGAGCTGGGTTTCGACCGGCATCATATCAATGACGAGATCACAGTCCTTCAGGTGGTGAAATCTGGTGGTGGCGTTAAAAAGCGCTAGCCGCCAGTCGCGCTGGCCCGCAGCAAGTGCTCCACTGGCCACTGACTGTTCGTAATGCGAGCGAAGCAGCGCAAGCCCCTGGTCGAGCGCATCCCGCCTGCCGAAGACGGTTACCGGCATGCCCGCGTCAAGCAGGCCCATGGCGAGGTTGATACTCGCACCGTGAGCACCCATGATCCCTACGCGGCCCACTGGCCGTACGGTGTCATTCGCCGGCTGTTCGGAAAAGCCGGCGGTTTCGGTCAAAGTCCGCGCATGCGGGTCTGTGTGAATCTGGCGGTGGTTGCGAAGATGATCGTCCATTGCGCTGTCGCTCTGCGGCGCAATCGCAAGACTGCTTCCGGTATTCGTATTATTCATGCTTGTTCCAGAGATTGGTGAGAGTGTTGGGCGCCGCGCCCGGCAGGCGCCCCGTTCCAGCAGCCGATCAGAACTGATTCATCGTATTGTGCTTGCCACCGGCCTTCAACGCAGCTTCGCCGCTGAAGTAATCCTTGTGATCGTCGCCGATATCCGAACCGGACATGTTCTGGTGCTTGACGCAGGCGATGCCCTGGCGGATCTCCTTGCGCTGCACCCCCTGCACATAACCCAGCATGCCTTGCTCGCCGAAGTATTCCTTGGCCAGGTTGTCTGTCGACAGTGCCGCGGTATGGTAGGTCGGAAGCGTGATCAGGTGATGGAAGATGCCCGCCTCGCGCGCTGAGTCGGCCTGGAAGGTACGAATCTTTTCATCGGCGATGCGCGCCAGCTCCGTCTCGTCGTATTCGGCGCTCATGAGCATGTTGCGTTCGTATGCGCCGACCTCCTTGCCCTCGGCCTTCATGCTGTCAAACACCTGCTGGCGGAAGTTCAGGGTCCAGTTGAAGGACGGGCTGTTGTTATAGACCAGCTTTGCGTTCGGCACCACCTTGCGGATCTCCTTCACCATGCCGCCGATCTGGGCAATATGCGGCTTCTCGGTTTCGATCCACAACAGGTCGGCGCCGTTCTGCAGCGAGGTGATGCAGTCGAGCACGCAGCGGGCTTCGCCCGTTCCCTCGCGGAACTGGAACAGGTTGCTCGGAAGGCGCTTGGGGCGCACCAGCTTACCGTCGCGGCTGAGGAGCACGTCGCCGTTATTCAAGGACTCGATCGACACTTCTTCGGCGTCGAGGAAGGCGTTGTACTGGTCGCCCAGGTCGCCGGGTTCGCGGGTAAACGCGATCTGCTTCGTCAGGCCGGCACCCAGGGAATCGGTACGGGCAACGATCACGCCGTCGTCCACGCCCAGTTCAAGGAAGGCGTAGCGGACCGCGCGGATCTTGGCGAGGAAGTCCTCGTGCGGCACGGTGACCTTGCCGTCCTGGTGACCGCACTGCTTTTCATCCGAAACCTGGTTTTCAAGCTGGATGCAGCAGGCGCCTGCTTCGATCATCTGCTTGGCCAACAGATAGGTCGCCTCTGCGTTACCGAAACCGGCGTCGATGTCGGCGATGATGGGCACCACATGGGTCACGTGCTGGTCGATCTTTTGCTGGATTTCCCCCCTGGCGGCGGCTGATGCGCCATCCAGCTGGCGGAACAGGTCGCCCAGTTCGCGTGCGTCGGCCTGGCGCAGGAAGGTATATAGCTCCTTGATCAGGGCGGGCACCGTCGTTTTTTCATGCATCGACTGGTCCGGCAACGGGCCGAATTCCGAACGCAGGGCTGCGATCATCCAACCCGACAGGTAGAGGTAGCGGCGATCCGTGCTGTTGAAGTGCTTTTTTATCGAGATCAGCTTTTGCTGGCCGATGAAGCCATGCCAGCAGCCGAGAGACTGGGTATACATGGACGGATCGGCATCGTAGGCCACCATATCGGTGCGCATGATCCTGGCGGTGTAGCGTGCGATATCGAGGCCGGTCTTGAACCGGTTCTGGGCGCGCATGCGTGCGGCAGACTCGGGATTGATCGCATCCCATGCGCTTCCGTACACTGTCTTGAGACTGGAAATCGATTCGATATCGGCTTGAAACTGAGACATGAATAACTCCTGATTTGTGGATAAAAAAAAAGCTGAATGACCGAGCGTGTTGCCAGCGCACATACAACAAGCGGCTTCATGCGTTTAATGGTACGCAGTTTTGCTGCATTGCACGAATTAAACCTGTCCGCGATCAAGTAGATTAATTCGCTTTATTTTCAATAACCTACGATTTTCATTTCACATGACAAAAACAACTTTTGTAAAGCAAAATACATTTCTGCGGCTGCGCAGCGAGAATTTTTGCATTGTGAAATGTCATTTACCGTGACGAAAAATTATTCTTGTTTTCACCGGCATTTGCATCCGCCACCTTCGTCGACCTCGATGCCAGGTCGATCCTCGCCGTGAAAGATGTGTCCTTGCCTGGAGGGGCCTTCAGTCGGCACGAGCTCCCGAAGGGTTGGGATCGAACCTTCCACACCGGCCACCTGGTCGTCGAGTTGAACGACTTCGACGTACAGTTCGTGGGCCTGGTGCACAAGTGCCCGCAGTGCCGCAACCGGCTCACGGCGTCATGCTGCTGGCTTGTCTCGCCACTCTGGCACTGCTGCGGCGCCGCGGTCGGCGATCCCCATCTCACGCTAGAAGCCTTGGAAATGAGGACAGGTGCCTGCCTTGCCGCCAATGGTGGCGCCTCGACCGCCCGATTATCGGGCAGGGCCGGAATGAACGAGGCACCTTGGCAAATCCCCTTGCTCGCGAGGCCCTGGCCTCGTTCCGCGCCGGATATTGCACTCGATTGCTCCCTTAAGTGCGCAACACGATATCGGCCGCGAGGATGACTTCCTCTGGCTCGTGGAGTTTCTCATTCAGGCAGTTGTGACCGTTACGGACCTGCGTACATGCGGCTTGCCCAGCGGGGGGGACGGACGAGCGGACGAATCAGGCGCACGCTGGCGCGGCGTCGGACAGCGCCCCGATCATCTAGCGAACTCATCGCTACCGTGCGCCATGCCATGGAATAGAGGAATGCTGACGAGGCGAGGAGCCGTATGCCGCCAAATTCTGGCGCGTAGCACTCGAAAGCAGTGCGTCCGGTGCTTTTCCGTGCGCTTTCCTGGCAGCCGGCGCCTTGCCGCCCCTTTGATGCCGTGACCCCGCGCGTGCGGCCCAGGTGCCATTCCTGCTTTTCCTCAGCAGTATGCTCGCGCCACGCCATCAGCGGACCGCGTCGCGGATGGCGGCACCAGTCCCCGGAGCAAGGGGAACCGTGTAGCATGGCAGCCTGTACCTGCACGCCGAATGAGCCTGACATGATGCCTCTCCCCCCCAAGCAGCAATCCAACTTTGTCGACATCCCATGGCGCGGCCGCACGATACAGATCGAACTCGACTGGGTCGGCCATGCGGTGTCCGAGCACCCGACTGTCGTCTTCCTGCACGAGGGCCTCGGTTCGGTCGCGCTATGGAAGGACTTCCCCAAGCGCTTCTGCCGCGCCCATGGCCTGCGCGGCCTGGTGTTTTCGCGCTACGGCTACGGCCATTCCACGCCGCGTCCGCTTGATGAGCCATTGACTGCGGACTTCATGCACTACGAGGCCGACGTGGTGCTGCCGGCACTGCTGGCCCGGCTGGGCCTCGTCCGCCCGTGGCTGTTCGGTCACAGCGACGGCGCCTCGATCGCGCTGTTGCATGCCGCGCGACATGGGGCGGAGCTGAGCGGGATCGTCATCGCCGCACCCCACATCATGGTCGAAGAAACCGGCCTGGCGTCGATCCGGCAGGCGCGCGAAGCCTACCTGCACGGCGCCCTGCGGGCACGCCTGGCGCAGTACCACCAGGATGTCGATTCGGCCTTCCGGGGTTGGAACGACATCTGGCTCGACCCGGCCTTCCGCGACTGGGATATTCGCGGCGAGGTGGCGAACATCACCGTCCCGGTGCTCGCAATCCAGGGCGAAGGCGATGAATACGGCACGCTCGAGCAGGTACGCAGCATCGGGCGCCTGGCGCCGCAGACGCAACTGATGATCCTGCCAGATTGCGGGCACTCCCCGCACCGCGACCAGGCCGCGCGGATCATTGCCGAGGCCGGACGCTTCATCCTCGGACACCCGGGGCCGGCGCGGGGCGACACGGACGGCGCGTGTCGTCCATCAGAATAACTGATATCAAGCATAAATAGACGTTATTAGAATAGATGGCACATCCGCGTTAATCTCCATGCCTACGCAGTGAACCAGCGGCCCCCAGCCGCGGTCCTGCATGACCTGAGGAGACGCACGTGGAATTGGTGCAGGAATGCTTCGACTACCTGATCGTGGGTGGGGGTTCGGCGGGCTGTGTGCTGGCGAACCGCCTGTCGGCGGATCCCGCCGTGCGGGTCGCCCTGATCGAAGCCGGCGTCGACACGCCGCCGGGCGCGGTGCCGGCGGAAATCCTCGACAGCTACCCGATGCCGCTGTTCTGCGGCGAGCGCTACATCTGGCCGGAGCTCAAGGCGCGCGCCACCGCAAGCGCGCTCCCCAAGGTCTACGAACAGGGCCGGGTGATGGGCGGCGGCTCGAGCATCAACGTGCAGGCGGCCAACCGCGGCCTGCCGCGCGACTACGACGACTGGGCGCGCGGCGGCGCCGGCGGCTGGGGCTGGACTGATGTGCTGCCCTACTTCCGCAAGCTCGAGCGCGACCTCGACTTCGCCGGCTCGCCCATGCACGGCGACAGCGGCCCGATCCCGATCCGCCGCATCATGCCCGCGCAGTGGCCGCGCTTCTGCCACGCATTCGCGGCAGGCCTGCGCGAGAGCGGCCTGCCCTACCTGGACGACCAGAACGCCGAATTCGGCGACGGCGTGTTCCCCGCCGCGTTCTCGAACATCGACGACCGCCGTGTCTCCACCGCCGCCGGCTATCTCGACGCGGCCACGCGCGCCCGGCCAAATTTGCGCATCCATGCGGGCATGCGGGTCGAGGGCCTCGTCATGGTGCAGGGCGCCGCGCGCGGCGTGACCGCCGTCGACGCCCATGGTAACCGGGTGCGCTTTGCTGCGCGCGAAGTCATCGTCTCGGCGGGCGCGCTGCAGTCGCCCGCGCTGCTGCAGCGCGCCGGGATCGGCGACGCCGACCTGCTGCGCGCGCTCGGCTTGCCCGTGGTGGCCGACCTGCCCGGCGTCGGACGCAACCTGCAGGACCACCCGGCGCTCACCTTCTGCCACTTTCTCGCGCCCGAATTCCGGATGCCGCTCGCACGCCGCCGCGCCAGCATGACGGCAGCCCGCTTTTCCTCGCAACTGAATGGCTGCGAGCCCGGCGACATGTACATGTCGAGCGCCACCCGCGCCGCCTGGCATGCGCTCGGCAACCGCCTGGGCCTGTTCTTCCTCTGGTGTAACCGGCCTTACTCGCGCGGGCGGGTACAGATCGTATCGCCCGACTCCTTGGTGGCGCCGGAGGTCGAACTGAACCTGCTGGCGGACGAGCGCGACCTGCAGCGCATGGCGATCGGCGTACGCAGGCTGGCCGAGGTGCTGCAGGGCACCGACCTGCATCGCCACCCCGGCGACTTCTTCCCGGCCGCGTTCTCGCCACGCATCAAGGCGCTCAGCCGCGTGAGCCCGGCCAACGCCCTGCTCACGCGCCTGCTCGGCCTCGGGCTCGACACCCCGGCGCCCTTGCGGCGCTGGATCATCGAGCGTTTCGTCACCGGCGGCCAGCGCATGGCGACGCTGCTGGCGGACGAGGACGCGCTGCAAGCCTTCATCCGCAAGAGCGTGTTTGGGGTATGGCACGCCAGCGGCACCTGCCGCATGGGGCCGGCGGGCGCGCGCGACGCCGTCACCGACAGCGAGGGCCGCGTGCACGGCGTGGCCAACCTGCGCGTGGTGGACGCCTCGCTCATGCCCAGCCTGCCCTCGGCGAACACCAACATCCCCACCATCATGATGGCCGAAAAAATCGCCGACGCGATCCTGTCGCGCCGGCCCGACGCCAGCATCCGGCACCAGCCGGCGCTGGCCGAAGATCCCTGACGCCGCACAAGACGGCACAGAAACAGTTCGCAGTCGCACGGTGCCACCGGCGCCGGGGCACTGCTCAATCCAAGGAGACGAAAATGGCTGTGGTTACAAATGAAACCGTATTGACGGACCGCGAGAGCAACCGCCATACGCTGAGGGCGGTGGTGGCCTCGTGCATCGGCTGGTCGCTCGACCTGTACGACCTGTTTATCCTCTTGTTCGTCGCGCCGATCATCGGCCGGCTGTTCTTCCCGTCCGAGAACGCGATGCTGTCGCTGGCGGCGGTCTATGCCTCGTTCGGCGTCACCCTCTTGATGCGCCCGCTCGGCTCGGCCCTGTTCGGCTCCTACGCCGACCGCAAGGGCCGCAAGGCTGCCATGATCGTCTCGATGATCGGCGTCGGTGTCTCCACCGCGGCCTTCGGCCTGCTGCCGACCGTCGCCAGTATTGGCGTCGCCGCGCCGATCCTGTTCATCCTGCTGCGCCTGATCCAGGGCGTGTTCGTCGGCGGCGTGGTGGCCTCGACCCACACCATCGGTACCGAATCGGTCGCGCCGCGCTGGCGCGGCGCGGTCTCGGGCCTGATCGGCGGCGGCGGCGCCGGCCTCGGCGCCCTGCTGGCCTCGCTGGTCTACTGGATCCTGTCAGGCATCTTCCCGGGCGAAGCCTTCGACGAGTGGGGCTGGCGCTGGATGTTTTTCACCGGCATCATCAGCGCCGTGCTTGGCATCACGATCTTCAGCAAGCTTGAAGAATCACCGATGTTCAAGAAGATGCAGGAAGCCAAAGCACGCAGCAAGGCGGCGGTAACACCGACCGCGCATCCGGTCCGCACCCTGTTCAGCGGCCAGTACCGCAACATCCTGCTGGTGAACCTGCTGCTGACCATCGGCGGCGGCGCCGGCTACTACCTGACCTCGGGCTTCCTGCCGACCTACCTGAAGGTGGTGAACGGCACCCCGGCATCGACCGCCGGCTTCATCCTGATGCTGGCCAGTGTCGGCGTCATCATCGCCTCGATCGCCGCCGGGCACCTGAGCACCCTGATCGGGCGCAAGAAGACCTTCATCTGGACCGGGGTCGCGCGCCTGATCCTGCTGCCGGCCATCGCCCTCCTGATGCCGGGCGTGACCGATACCGTGACGCTCGCGTTCTACGTCATCGTCTTCAGCATGCTCGGCAGCGTGGGCTATGCGCCGATCCTGATCTTCCTGAACGAGCGCTTCCCGACGGCAATCCGCGCCACCGGCACCGGCCTGTCGTGGAATATCGGCTTCGCGATCGGCGGCGTGATGCCGACCTTCGTGTCGCTGGCCTCGCCGATGCCGACCGACCTCCCGATGTCGCTGGCGATCTTCCTGGCAGCCATCAGCGTCGTCTTCCTGATCGGCGCCCTGATCGTTCCGGAAACGATCGGCAATCTCGACAAGCCGGCGCAGTCCTGACCCCATACCGGCCCAGAAAAAGGAGCGCACCATGCATGCAAAGGACCAGAAAATTCGCGAACGCTCTGCCCGCTTTCGCGATGACTACGTGGCCGGCACGCCCGGCTGGTACCGGGGCGAGATGCACCTCGGCTTCACCCTGCTGTTCACTGGCGGCGTGATTGCGTACTGCCTGTTCCAGATCGAGGCGTCACGCTGGCAGGAATGGCTGATCGCGCTGCCGATCTTCCTGTTCGGTAACTGGGCCGAGTGGGCCGCCCACCGCTACCTGCTGCACCGCCCGAGCAAGTATTTCAACGCGGTCTACAAGCGCCACTGCGCGGTGCACCACCAGTTCTTCACCCACGTCACCCTCGAGTACGAGGGCCACAAGATGTGGCGCGCGCTGCTGTTCCCGCCGTTCGCGCCGGTGATGTTCGTGTTGGCGGCGCTGCCGTTGGCGCTGCTGGTGGGATGGCTCTGGTCCGCCAACGCCGGCCATATCGCGATGCTGACCATGGCCGCATACTTCCTCATGTACGAGGCGCTGCACACCCTGTCGCACGTGGTCGACAGCCCCTTCCTCGACCGCCTGCCGCTGGTGAACACGGTGCGCCGCATGCACGTGATCCACCACCACCCGGAGCTGATGGCCACTCGCAACTTCAACCTGACCTTCCCGATCTGCGATGCTTTGTTCGGCACCAGCGACTTGAGGAAAGGACTTTGGGGCACGCTGTTCCACGGCAGCGGCCACGCCACCATGGGCGAGGAAGAGCGCCGTGTCCTCGGTACGGATGAGGGAGCCGCCGGGGCGGCCGATCCAGTTCGCAAGCATCACAAAGTCTGATATTTAAGATCAATAAACATTATTTGTCCTGATGATACTCGCTCCCTATACTGAAATTTCCACTACAGGCATCACGTCCGGGAGTCCGACAGCATGGAAATGAAGATCCCACATGCCCCGCCGCAGCAGCAGGCCAAGCCAATCGTGGCCCGGCCCTTCTTGGGCCGCCCGATGCGGCGCGTCGAGGATGCGTCGCTCCTGACCGGGCGCGGCCAGTACGGCGACGACGTCGGCGTCAAGCCCGGCACCCTGCACGCGGCCATCGTGCGCTCGCCGCATGCCCATGCGGTCCTGAACGGCATCGACAGCAGCCGTGCCGAAGCGCTGCCTGGCGTGCGCGCCGTGCTGACCGGGCGCGACCTGGCCGCCTGGTCCAAGCCCTTCGTGGTCGGCGTCAAGGCGCCGATGGAGATGTGGGCGCTGGCGGTGGACCGGGTGCGCTATGCCGGCGAACCGGTCGCCGTGATCGTCGCCGACACGCGCTACCTGGCCGAGGACGGGGCCGACCTGCTGGTGGTCGACTACACCCAGCTCGATCCGGCCGTCTCGATCGAAGCCGCGATCCTGCCCGACGCACTGGTGCTGCACCAGGAACATGGCAGCAACATCGCCAGCGACCGCCACTTCCGCTACGGTGACCCGGAAGCCGCCTTCGCCACCGCCCCGCACACGGTCGAACTCACGGTGCACTATCCACGCAACTCGTGCACCCCGATCGAATGCGCGGTGGTGATCGCCGACTACCTGTCGGAAGAAGATGGCTATGACGTCGCTTCCAACTTCATGGGGCCGTTTTCCCTGCATACGGTGATGGCGCTGGCGCTGCGCGTGCCGGGCCACAAGCTGCGCCACCGCACCTTTCGCGATTCCGGCGGCAGCTTCGGGGTGAAGCACGCGGTGTTCCAGTACGCGGTGCTGATGTGCCTGGCCTCGCGCAAGGCCGGCGCCCCCGTGAAATGGGTCGAGGACCGGCTCGAACACCTGGGCGGGCTGACCTCGTCCACCAACCGCCTGTCGACCATCCGCGCCGCGGTGGAAAACGACGGCCGCATCACTGCGCTCTCGTACGACCAGCTCGACGACGTCGGCGGCTACCTGCGCGCCCCGGAGCCGGCGACCTTCTACCGCATGCACGGCTGCCTGACCGGCGCCTATGCGATCCCGAACCTCCTGGTCCGCAACCGCGTGGTCCTGACCAACAAGACCCCGGCCGGCCTGGTGCGCGGCTTCGGCGGGCCGCAGGTGTACTTCCAGCTCGAGCGGCTGATGCAGCGCATCGCGATCGAACTGGGCATCGACCAGCTCGAGGTCTACCGCCGCAACTTCATTGCTGCCGACGCCTTCCCCTACCGGGCCGCCGCCGGCGCCCTGATCGACTCGGGTAATTACCAGCGCGCGATCGAACTGGTGCAGCTTGAGGGCGGCCTGGACGCGCTGTACGAAAAGCGCAAGCGGGCCCGTGCCGAAGGGCGCCTGTACGGCATCGGTTTCGCGGCAATCGTCGAGCCCTCGATCTCGAACATGGGCTACATCACGACGGTGCTGCCGAAGGAGGCGCGCGCCAAGGCCGGGCCAAAGAACGGCTCCATCGCCTCGGCCAGCGTGGCCATCGATCCGCTCGGCGGCATCAACGTCACCATCGCCTCGGCCCCTGCCGGCCAGGGCCACCGCACCGTGTGCACCCAGGTGGTGGCCGACGTGCTCGGCGTGGAGCCGGACCAGGTCGCGGTCAACGTCGAATTCGACACCCAGAAGGATGCCTGGTCGGTCGCTGCCGGCAACTACTCGAGCCGCTTCGCCGGCGCTGTAGCCGGCACCGTCCACCTGGCGGCCTGCAAGCTCCGCGACAAGCTCGCCCTGGTCGCCGCGTCCCAGCTGGGCGTGGACGCCCTTGACGTCGTCTTCGCCGGGGGCAAGGTGCATGCGAAGGGCGATCCTGCCCGCTCCCTGCCCTTCCTGCGTATGGCGGCCAGCCCGCACTGGGCGCCTGGCCTGCTGCCGGAAGGCGTCGAGCCGGGCTTGCGCGAAACGGCCTTCTGGACCCCGCCGCAACTCGGCGCGCCGGACGAGCAGGACCGCGTCAACACCTCGGCCGCATATGGCTTCGCGTTCGACGTCTGCGGCGTCGAGATCGACCGCAACACCGGCCGCGTGACCATCGACAGATACGTCACCACCCATGACGCCGGCAAGATCCTGAATCCGGCCCTGGCCGACGGCCAGATCCGCGGCGCTTTTGCGCAGGGCCTGGGCGCGGCGCTGATGGAGGAATTCCGCTACGGCGAGGACGGCAGCTTCCAGTCCGGCACCTTCGCCGACTACCTGGTGCCCACCACCTGCGAAGTGCCAGAGCCGCAGATCATCCACATGGAGACGCCCTCGCCCTTCACTCCGCTGGGCGCCAAGGGCCTCGGCGAAGGCAACAACATGAGCACGCCGGCCTGCATCGGCAACGCGGTGGCCGACGCGCTCGGCGTGCGCGACGTCGAACTGCCGCTCACGCCCTCGAAGATCATCGACCTAATCGGCGCAGAGGAAGCGCCGCCTTCACCGGCAGTGCGCCAGGCGCAGGCCGCTTCCGCGCCCGCACCCGCAACGGCCGGGGGCGGCAAGGGCGGCAAGGCGCTCGCCGCGCGCGGCGAGGTCGTGCTCGACGCGCCGCCGGAGGCGGTGTTCCGGGTCCTGCTCGACCCGGTCGCGCTGGCCAAGGTCATCCCCGGCTGCAACGCTTTGGCCCCGGCCGGCAACGTCCCGGGCGAACACCGCTACCGGGCCGACGTCACCGTGGGCGTGGGCCTGATCAAGGCGCGCTACGCCGCCGAGGTGGCGCTGTCGGAACTCGACCCGCCGCGCAGCCTGCGCCTGGCCGGCTCCGGCCTGTCGGCAGTCGGCAGCGCGCGCGGCAGCGGCCTGGTCACGCTCGAGCCGTCGGGCGGCGGCACCCTGCTGCGTTACGACTACTCCGCCGAAGTCTCGGGCAAGGTCGCGGCCGTCGGCAGCCGCATGCTCGAGGGCGCCGCCAAGATCGTGCTGAACCAGCTGTTCGAGCAGCTCGGCCGCGAGGCCGGCGGCCAGGGGGCGGCAGTCGCCGGCGCCGCGCCAGGCGTGAAACGCGGCCTGTGGGCCCGCTTGTTGGCCCTGTTTGGAGTGAAACGATGAAACCGCAAGTATTCGACTACGCCCGTCCCGACAGCGCCAACGAAGCCGTCGCCCTGCTCGCCGAGGCCGGCGAGGACGCGCGCATCCTGGCCGGCGGCCAGTCGTTGATGGCGGTCCTGAACCTGCGCCTGGCCCAGCCGAGCGTCCTGATCGACATTTCACGCGTGCCTGACCTGAATTACGTCCGCGCAAGCGGCGGGCACCTGGCCATCGGCGCGGCGGCCACCCAGGGCAGCGTCGAGTGGCGCGCCACGCTGGCCACGGAAGTGCCGCTGCTGGCCCAGGCCTTCCCGCACATTTCGCACTTCCAGATCCGCAACCGCGGCACCGTATGCGGCTCGATCGCCCATGCCGACCCGAGCGCCGAACTGCCGCTCGCCCTGCTGGCCCTGGGCGGCGCGGTGGTGCTGCGCAGCCGCCGCGGCGAGCGCCTTGTTGCCGCCGCCGATTTTTTCCAGGGCATGCTGATGACGGCGCGGGCGCCGGACGAACTGGTGGTGGAAGCGCGCTACCCGCTGGCCCGGCCGGGCGAGCGCTACG
Organism: Telluria sp. BA11; assembly: GCF_056680305.1. Taxonomy (NCBI): domain Bacteria; kingdom Pseudomonadati; phylum Pseudomonadota; class Betaproteobacteria; order Burkholderiales; family Oxalobacteraceae; genus Telluria; species Telluria sp. BA11. Next base: position 74,564 of record NZ_JBWXQA010000002.1, on the reverse strand, counting down.
CCTTCGACGAGTTCTCCGGCCGCCACGGCGACTTTGCCGTGTGCGCGGTGGCGGCGGTGATCGGCCCCGACAGCATCCGCCTGGCCGTGGGCGGCGTCTCGGACCGGCCGCGCGTGCGGACCTGGGGCCGGCTCGGCGGCAGTGAGCTGGAGGCGGCGATCAATGATTTCGCCTGGGAGCTGGAGGCCAAGGACGACCATCACGCTTCGGCCAAGTTCAGACGGCAACTGGTGCGCCACTTGGGGCGCAACGCGATTGAAAAGGCACTCTCATGAAGACCTACCGGAAAAACGATGTCGTGCGCATCGAACTGGTCCTGAACGGCTTGACGAAAAGCGGCATCTGCGAGCCGCGCACCCTGCTGTCGGACTTCCTGCGCCAGGAACTGGGCTCCACCGGCACCCACGTCGGCTGCGAGCATGGCGTCTGCGGTGCCTGTACCGTGAACATCGAGGGCGTCGCCGGGCGCTCCTGCATGACGCTGGCGGTGCAGGCCGAAGGCTGCCGTGTCGACACCGTCGAGGGACTGAACCGGGGTCAGGAAGGCTTGTCCGACCTGCAGGAAGCCTTCCGCCGCAACCACGCGCTGCAGTGCGGATTCTGCACCGCGGGGATCTTGATGTCCTGCACCGATTACCTGGCCCGCAACCCCGACCCGAGCGAGCTTGAAGTACGCGAGATGCTCTCGGGCCACCTGTGCCGCTGCACCGGTTACACCAACATCGTCAAGGCAGTGCTGGAAACGGCCGCGGAGCGCCTCGGGCGGCCGCACGACGCCGGCCTTGCTCCGGACAGCCCGGGCCACGCCGGCGTGGGCGACGCCGGCCAGTCCAGGCTGGTCAACGCATAGATCGACGCATCGATCAACCAAATACGCAATCAACCGGAGGAGAACACCGTGCTGGATCTTGGACGTACATTCCTGCAAAGCGTCGAACGCAGCCCCCACGCGCTGGCGGTCGTCGACGGCGAGCAGCGCCTTACCTACACCGAGTGGTACGATCGGATACAGCGTGCTTGCGCCGGGCTGTCCGCCCTCGGCGTCAAGCGCGGCGACCACCTTCTGCTGGTCCTGCAGAACCGCGTCGAGATGGCCACGCTGCACTGGGCCTGCCAGTTCCTCGGCGTGGTCGCCACGCCGCTCAACTGGCGCGCCAAGCCCGAGGAGGTCGAGTATTGCCTGCTCGATTCGGGCGCCCGGGCCATCGCTTATGAACCAGTCAGCGAAGCGGCGGTGGCGGGGAGCGCGGCAGCAGCCGCGTTGGCACGCATCGCCGTGGGCGGCGCCGCGGGCGGCACGCTCGGCTTCGACGAACTGCTCGCGCACCGCCCCGCGGTGCCGATCCTCGTGGCCGACGTCGAGGACATCTCGCTGATGCTCTACACCTCGGGCACGACGGGCAAGCCCAAGGGCGTGCCGCGCCGCCACCGCGCCGAGCGCGCCGGTGCCCTCGGCCACGTCGCGCAGAACCTGTACCGGCGCGGCGAACGCACCCTCGGCGTCATGCCGCTGTACCACACGATGGGCGTGCGTTCGCTTCTTGCGATGGCGCTGATCGACGGCCTGTTCGTCTGCGTGCCCAAGTTCGACTGCGCCGCCGCCTTCCACTACATCGAACAGGAGCGCGTCAGCAACCTGTACCTGGTGCCGACGCTCTACCACGACATGCTGGCCTGGCGCGAGAAGCATGGGGCCGACATCTCGTCGGTGACGAAGCTCGGCTTTGCCGGCGCGTCGATGCCGGACGGCCTGCTCAAGCGCCTGGCCGAGACCTTCAAGCCGGAGCTGTTCGTCAACCACTACGGATCGTCCGAGGTCTACACCTTCGCCATCGACCAGGATGCGACCCGCAAGGCCGGCAGCGCCGGGCGCGGGGGCATCAACACCCGTCTGCGGGTGGTGCCGCTGGACGCCGAGTCGCCAGACGCCGCGGTCGCGCCTGGCGAGGAAGGCCAGATCATCTGCGACCTGAAGGGCGACGAAGCCTTCGAAGGCTACTGGAATCGTCCCGATGCCGACGCCAAGTCGATCCGCAATGGCTGGTACTTCACCGGCGACACCGGCTATCTCGATGAAGACGGCGACCTGTTCGTCACCGGCCGCATCGACGACATGATCATCAGCGGCGGCGAGAACATCTCTCCGGCCGACATTGAGTCGGTACTGTCGCTGCATCCCTCGGTGGACGAGGTCGCGGTGGCCGGCCTGAAAGACGAACGCTGGGGCCAGAAGGTGGTTGCCTTCGTCAAGGTACGCGTTGCGGTGAGTCCGGAAGCGCTGAACGCGTATTGCCAATCGTCCGACCTGCTGAACTACAAGCGGCCGCGCGAATACGTGTTCGTGCGCGAGATCCCGAAGTCACCGGTCGGCAAGATCCTGCGCCGCATGCTGGTGGCCGGAGAGTACGAGACGGCGGCGCCAGTGAACAATGAAGGGAGCGTGCAATGAAGGTAGACCTCACCCCGACCGGCAAGGCGCGCGACCTGCGCCAGTGGCTGGCCCACCTGGAAGTGACCGGACGCCTGGCGGTGATGCGCGAGGGCGTGCCGCTCGAGCACCGGCTGGCTGCGATCGCCAAGCGCCTCGACGGCACCCGGGCGGCCTACTTCCCCCGGCCGAGCGGCCACGCGGGGGTACGCGCGGGGCTGCACGATATCCCGGTGGTCTCCGGATTCATGTCGCGCCGCGCCTGGATTGCCGAAGCGATGGGCGTCGAACAGGCCGGCCTGCTGGCTGCGTTCCGCAAGGCGGTCGAGCACCCGCTGCCCTGGCGCGAGGTGGATGCCGGCGGCGCCGCCTGCCAGCAGGTCGTGCACCGCTTCGCCGAGGACAGCCAGCACCAGAAACTGAGCCTGCACGCCCTGCTCCCGATCCCGACCCACAGCGAGCATGACAACGGTCCCTACATCACGGCGGGGCTGGTGATCGCCCGCAATCCCGTCACGGGCGTGCAGAACGTGTCGATCAACCGCATCCAGGTGCATGGCCCCGACCGCATGGCGATCCTGATGCTGCCGCGCCACCTGCTCGCCTTCTACCAGGCGGCCGAGGCGAACGACCAGCCGCTCGACGTGGCGGTGGTGATCGGCGCCGATCCGCTCACCCTGCTCGCCTCGCAGGCGATCACGCCGATCGACCACGACGAACTGGAAATCGCCGGCGCCCTCCACGGCGCGCCGCTGCCAGTGGTGAAATGCCTGACCAGCGACGTGCGCGTGCCGGCCGACGCCGAAATCGTTATCGAAGGCAGGCTGCTGCCGAAGCTGCGCGAGCCGGAAGGCCCGTTCGGCGAATTCCCGAAGTATTACAGCGCCAGGGAAAACCGCGAGGTGATCGTGGTCGACGCGGTGACCCACCGGCGCAACCCGATCTACCACACCATCGTGCCGGCCGAGATGGAGCACCTGCTGCTCGGGTCGATCCCGCGCGAAGCCACCATGCTGGCCCACCTGCAGCGCAGCTTCCCCGGCGTGCTCGACGTGCACCTGTCGGTCGGCGGTGTCGGCCGCTACCACCTGCACGTCAAGTTCCGCAAGCAGCGCGAGGGCGAGCCGCGCAACGTCATCCTCGGCGCCTTCGGTGCCCATTACGACATCAAGCAGGTCACCGTGGTCGACGAGGACGTCGACGTGCACGACCCGCAGCAGGTCGAGTGGGCGGTGGCCACCCGCTTTCAGGCCGACCGCGACCTGATTGTCATCTCGGGCGCGCAGGGTTCGGTGCTCGACCCCTCTACCACCGTGGGCCAGCCGGTCGACTCGGTGGCCCCGCCGCACCTGCAGGGCATCAGCGCCAAGATGGGACTGGACGCGACCAAGCCCATGGCCTACCACGGCCATGTATTCACCAAGGTACGCATCCCGGGCGAGACCGAGATCGACCTCGACCAGGAAATCGTCGGCGGCGCCGGCATCGACTGGTCGGCGCATCATGGCAACGCAGTGGTGCCCACATGAGCAAACCGCGCCTGGTCGTCGCCATCACCGGGGCCAGCGGCGCCATCTACGGCGTGCGCCTGCTGCAGGCGCTGCGCGCCACCAAGGTCTGCGAATCGCACCTCGTGATGTCGTCGTCGGGCGTCATGACGGCCCAGCAGGAGCTCGACCTGCGCCGCAGCGACATCGAGGCGCTCGCCGACGTCGTCCACAACGTCAGGGACATCGGCGCGACCATCGCCAGCGGCTCGTTCCGCTGTGCCGGCATGGTGGTGGCGCCCTGCTCGATGAAAACCCTGGCCGGCATCGCCCACGGCCTGGCGGACAACCTGGTCACGCGCGCGGCCGACGTGATGCTCAAGGAGCGCCGCCGCCTGGTACTGGTCGCCCGCGAAACCCCGCTCAACCTCGCGCACCTGCGCAACATGACGGCCGTGACCGAGATGGGCGGCATCATCTTCCCGCCGGTGCCGGCCTTCTACGCCCGGCCCGGCTCGCTCGACGAACTCGTCGACCATACCGTCGGGCGCCTGCTCGACCTGTTCGACCTTCCCCACACCGGCCTGGTCAGGCGCTGGGAAGGCATGGGCGGGCAAACAACCGAACAACACACTCAATAACCTCCAGGAGAACAGCATGACCCAACTGAACCACCCGGCCCACCAGCTGCTCGACAACCTCCAGGGCTTCCGCGTCGACATCGATGCGCAGCGCGAACGCGCCGACATCGTCCTGTCGAACGGCCAGTTCAACATCATCTCGATGGCCCAGCGCGACCAGCTGCGCCTCGTGTTCGAGGCCCTCGACTTCGACGAGCGCGTGCGCGTGATCGTGCTGCGCTCGGAAGGCCAGCATTTCTCCAGCGGCGGCGACATCCGGGGCTTCCTCGAAGCGAGCCCGGAGCACGTGTCCCAGCTCGCCTGGAACATCGCCGCCCCGGCCCGCTGCAGCAAGCCTGTCATCGCCGCCAACCGGGGTTTTTGCTTCGGCGTCGGCTTCGAGATCTCGCTGGCCTGCGACTTCCGCATCGCCACCGACACCACCTTCTACGCACTGCCGGAGCAGAAGCTCGGCCAGATCCCTGGCTCGGGCGGCTCGGCGCGCCTGCAGAAGATGGTCGGCATCACCCGCACCAAGGACATCGTGATGCGCTCGCGCCGCATCCCGGGCCAGCAGGCCTACGACTGGGGCGTCGCCACCGAATGCGTGCTCGATTCCGAACTGGAAGCGGCCACCGACCGCCTGGTCGACGAACTGCGCGCCTTCTCGCCGATCGCCCAGCGCACCGCCAAGAAGCTCCTGAACGACACCGAGGATTCGCCGCTGTCGATCGCGATCGAGCTGGAAGGCCACTGCTACAGCCGCCTGCGTTCCTCGAACGACTTCCGCGAAGGCGTCGAGGCCTTCCACGCCAAGCGCGCCCCTAGCTTCAACGGCAACTGACCCCAAGGCGGATAGTCCGGATGAGCAACCTGAACGCACGCAACTACATCGACGGACAGTGGCAGGGCGCCGCGTCCGGCGCCCTCGGCGAGAGCCGTAACCCGGCCGACGGCAGCGCGATCGGCAGCTACGCCGCCAGCGCCGCCGAGGATGCGCGGCTGGCCATCGCCAGTGCGCGCCGCGCCTTCGACACCTCGCTCTGGGCGCACGATGCGCGCCTGCGCCAGCTGGTGCTGCTGGAGTGGGCGCAGCGCCTGGAGCAGCGCCCTGAGTTACCCGCCCTGCTCACCCAGGAGAACGGCAAGGTGCTGGCCCAGTCGCGCGGCGAACTGGCTGCGGCCATTTCGGAAATCCGCTACTACGCGGGCCTCACCCGCCATATCCACGGCCACTTCATGGAAGTCGAGCCGGGCGCCTACTCGGCCACGCTGCGCGAGGCGGCCGGGGTGGCGGGCCTGATCATCCCGTGGAACGCGCCGGTCGTGCTGCTGGTCCGTTCGCTGGCCCCCGCGCTGGCCGCGGGCTGCACGGTCGTGATCAAGCCGGCGCACCAGAGCGCGCACATCACCGCCGAGGTGCTGCGCGAGCTGGCCGCGGTCGAATCGATGCCGCGCGGGGTGCTCAACCTGGTCCTGGAACAGGGCAGCGAAGTGGCCCAGGAGCTGGTGGCCTCGGATCAGGTCGACGTGCTGAGCTTTACCGGCTCGAACCTGACCGGCCAGCGCATCATGGCCGCCGCCGCCCCGACCATGAAGAAACTGTCGCTGGAACTGGGCGGCAAGTCGAGCTGCCTGGTGTTTCCCGATACCGACATCAGGACGGTGGCGCAGCGCCTGGCCACGGCGGCGACGATCATTTCGGGCCAGCAGTGCACGGCTGCGCGCCGCGTGCTCGTGCATGCCTCCCGCTTCGACGAGATGAAGCGCGCCCTGAAGGCGGCGCTGGAGGCGATCGTGGTGGCGCCTGGCGACGTCCCGGGCGCGGGCATGGGGCCGCTGATCGACGCCCAGTCGCTCGAGCACGTGTCCAGCGAGGTCGAACGCGCGCTCGGCATGTGCGACGAAGTCGTGCTGCGCGGCGGGCGGGCCGGCGGCAAACTGGCCGGCGGCCACTTCCTGACCCCGACCCTGGTCGCGCACGCTGACAGCGGCGCCTTCTTCACGCAGGACGAGATCTTCGGCCCGTTCGTCGTGCTCGAGAAGTTCGAGGACGAGAAGGAAGCGGTCGCGCGCGCCAACCACAGCGTGTTCGGGCTGTCCGCCAGCGTCTGGACGGCGGACGGCGACCGCGCCATGCGCGTGGCGCGTGCACTGCGCAACGGCACGGTCTGGATCAACGACCACAACCGCCTGTTCGCGGAAGCGGAAACCGGCGGCTACCGCCGCAGCGGCATCGGCCGCCTGCACGGCTACGAGGGGCTGGCCGACTTCCTCGAGACCAAGCACATCTTCCGCAACACAGGCCTGGTCTGACTCGCAAATTACAGCATCCACAAAAACAGGAGACAACATGAATCGCCACAAAGGAAAGCGCCGCAAGGCGCAGACGGCCGCCGCATGCCTGGCCGGCTTGCTGTCGGCTTCGGCATGCGCACAGGACAGCGTCACGGTGTACGGCATCGTCGACGCGGCCGTGGCCCGCATTAGCAATGCCGATGCGGCGGGCAATGCCGTCACCAGGATGCCTTCGCTCACCGGTAGCCTGCCGTCGCGCATCGGTTTCCGGGGCGAGGAAGCCCTGGGCGGCGGACTCAGCGCAGTCTTCGCGCTGGAAGGCGGTTTCGGGCCCGACACCGGGATATCCGGACAGGGAGGCCGGCTGTTCGGCCGCCAGGCCTGGGTCGGCCTCAAGGGCGGATGGGGCACGCTCCAGCTGGGCCGCGTGATGAACATGACCTACCACGGCACCGCCAAAAGCGACGTGCTGGGCCCGAGCCTGTTCTCGATCAGCAGCATCGATCTCTACCTGCCGAACGCGCGCAGCGACAATGCACTGGCCTACATGGGCAAGTTCAAGGGCTGGACGGTCGGCGCCAGCTATAGCCTCGGGCGGGACGCAGCCTCGTCCGGAGGAGCCGCGGCGACCAACTGCCCGGGCGAAGCGGCTGCCGACGACAAGGCCTGCCGCCAGGTGACCGCCCTGCTCGGCTACGAGACCGATGCGTTCGGCATCAATGCCACCTATGACCGCATGCGCGGCGGCCCGGGCGCGGCAAACGGCCTCACGGGGAGCGGCAACACCGACCGCCGCGTGGGCGTCAACGCCTACGTCCTGCTCGGACGCACCAAGCTGGGCGGCGGCGTGATCGCCAGGACTACCAAAGCCGCGCCCGGGACCACCGAGTCGGACCTGGTCTACCTTGGCGTCAGCCACCCGCTCAGCGCCAACCTGACCCTGGACGCGCAGGTGGCGCGCAAGGCGGTCGATGCATCGGCGGACGATTCGAACCTGATGGCCGCGCGCCTCACCTATGGGTTCTCGAAGCGCACCGCCGTGTATGGCGCGCTCGGGCGCATGGACAACCAGGGACAGGCGGCGATCGCCCTCGACGTCGGCGGGACCGCGGCGCCAGGACGCACGCAGAACGGCGTCATGGCCGGGTTGCGGCACGCGTTCTGAGCATTGGCGGCGGGGTGGGCATGTCCCTGCTTCGCGCGCCCGCATTTCCCGCACCGGCCGGTGCGGCAAGATGTAAGATGCCAGCTTCGCCCCCCACCTTGTGAAGCCCCCTGCCATGGATTTCCGCCAGATTCACTACTTTATTTCGCTGTACGAAGAAGGCACGGTCACGCGCGCCGCGCACCGCCTGAACATCGTGCAGCCCGCCTTGAGCATGCAGATCGGCAGGCTGGAGGATCACATCGGCGAGAAGCTGTTCGAGCGGGGCAAACAGGGCATGGTGCCGACCGCCGCCGGGCGCGAGATGTACCGCCTGTTCGTGCCGATCATTCGCGACTTCTCGAATGCCGAGGCGCAGATGCTCAGCAGCGGGGGCGCTATCCGCGGGCATGTCAACATTGGCCTGATCGCATCGATCACGGAAGGCGTGCTGGTCGACACACTGAGCGAGTTCTCGAACAGCTACCCGGACGTGGGCGTGACGGTGAGCGACGGCTACACCACCACGCTGACCGACTGGGTGGCCGGAGGGCGCCTGGATGCGGCGATCGTCAACAAGCCGCGCCGCCCGCTGGCGCTCGACATCGAGCACATCGTCGACGAGGAGATGGTCCTGATCACCGGGGCCGGCGTCGCAACGAACCTGCCGCAGAAGCTGCCCTTGCGCCAGGTTCCATTGCTCGGCCTGCCGCTCGTCCTGCCGAGCCGCGGCCATGGCCTGCGCAGCAATATCGACAGCTTCGCCGAGAGCGAAAACATCGAGCTGACGGCGAAGTTCGAAATCGACTCCCTGATCGCGGCCATCAACCTGGTCGAACGCACCCAGGTGGCCAGCATCGTTCCATGCGTTGCGGTGCACCGGCAGCTGGCCAGAGGGACGCTGCGCGCCCACACCATCGTCTCGCCGCGCCTGATACGGCGCGTGGTCAGCGTATCGCACCCGCGCCGCCCGCTGAATCCGGCGACCAAGCTGTTCGTGTCGATGCTGGCGGCGAACCTGCGCTTGCGCGCCCCCAGGGTACTGCCCGACAGCGAATCACCGGAGGACACGCAGGAAGTGCGCGGGGATGGCGAGGCGGGAGGCGGCGCTTGACGGGGCGGCAGACCGGGCCCTGGCTGTGGCATCAAACGATGTAAAAGGCTCGCCGGGGCGGACAAGCGGGCGGATCAGGCGCGCGCCGGCGCGGCGTCGGACAGGGCGCCGACGATCGCATCGAACACGCGCCGGATGCGGGGCGGCACCGGGCCACGTTGCGGGCGATAGACGAACACATCCCACGCGGGCGGGGCAAACTCGTCGAGTACCGCGACCAGGCGGCCGCTGGCCAGCTCGGCGGCGACCAGGTAGTGCGGCAGTTGGCCGTAGCCGACGCCGGCCAGCATCGCGTCGAGCTCGGCTTCCGGATCGTCGGTCAGGAAGACCGGGGAGGTCGGGGTGAGCTGCTGGCTGCCGCCGAGGCCGTCGGCCACGTACCACGGCCACACCCTGCCGCTGGCGCCATCGACGTAGCCGGTGGTGGCCAGCGCCGCCAGCGCCTCGGGCGAGGCGGGAACCCCGGTGCGGGCCACCAGCGCCGGCGCGCCGGCAATCACGAACGACATCTTGGCGACGGCGCGCGCGACGAAGCGGTTGTCGCGCATGAAGCCCAGGCGCACCCCGATGTCGATCTGTTCGTCGACCACGTCGGCGATCGCGTCGGCCAGGCGCAGGTCGATGATAATGGCCGGGTGCGCCAGCGCCAGCCTGGTGAGCGCCGGTAGCAGGCGCATGCGCGCCAGGCTGCGCGGCGCCGTGATCCGCACGCGCGTTGGCAGTTCCGATTCGGAGGCGTCGCTGGCGCGCTGGAACAACGCATCGAACTCCAGCAGCGAGGCGCGGCCGCGCACCGCCAGCTGCGCGCCGAACTCGGTGACCCGGATCTGGCGCGTGCTGCGGTGGAACAGCACTTCGCCGAAATGGCGCTCGAGCTGCTGGATCGCGCGCGTCACCCCCTGCGGCGAAATGGCGAGCCGCGCCGCCGCCTCGCGGAAGCTGGACGACTCCGCCGCCACACAAAAGATTCGTAACAGGTCGGTCTGGTTCAGCACGCGCTAGCTCCTCGATGAGGCTGCAATTATTCCATAAATTCGAATTCTGAAATCGATGTTGTTCCATATACAACGCAGTATCCGGTCCGCATACTGCTTTCCTGAATTGACATTCCTATCGGAGAAAGCACGATGAACCACGAGATCGCAGGCAAAGTAGTCCTCATCACCGGCGCCAGCAGCGGCCTGGGCGAAGCCACCGCTCGCCACCTGGCGGCACAGGGCGCACACCTGGTGCTGGGCGCGCGCCGCCAGGACCGGCTCGAAGCATTGGCCGCGGACATCCGCGCCGCCGGCGGCAAGGCCGTATTCGCCGTCACCGACGTCACGCGCAAGGACGATGTGGCGGCGTTGGTGCAGACCGCGTTGACCCATTTCGGCCGGCTCGACGTGATGATCAATAATGCCGGCCTGATGGCGGTGGCGCCGCTGCGCGAGCTGAAGGTGGACGAGTGGGACGCCATGATCGACATTAACGTCAAGGGCGTCCTGTATGGCGTCGCCGCTGCACTGCCGGTATTCCAGAAGCAGGACAGCGGCCATTTCATCAACATCGCGTCGGTGGCCGGGCTCAAGGTATTCGGCAACGCCGCCGTGTACAGCGCCACCAAGTTTGCCGTGCGCACCATTTCCGAAGGGCTGCGCGCTGAAATCGGCGGCAAGATCCGCAGCACCGTCATTTCGCCAGGCGCGGTGGCGTCGGAACTGAAACATGGCAGCAGCCACGCCGAGAGCGCCAGCGCCGTGCTCGACTTCTACGAGATGGCGATTCCGGCCGACGCGGTCGCACGCGCGATCGCCTTCGCCATCACCCAACCGGCCGACGTCGACATCAACGAAATCGTCCTGCGCCCGACCGTCCAGGAGTTCTGAGCCGGGCCGGCACCCCTTCCACGGCGTCGGCGTCCTCAGGCGGCGCCGCGCCACATTCCAACGCTGTGCCCGCGCTACGCGCACGCAAGGCTCCCGCTCTGCAAGTGCGCAAGGCGTATCATCGTTTGACGCCGCACGCAGTTCGCCCGCTGTCACTGATCTGTCATTTCCATGGAGTACCTATGAAAGCTGTTATCTATAACGAGTCGGTTTCGCTCGATTCCCCGAACGCCCTGACGGACACCACCTTGCCCGACCCTGAGGCGAGCGGGCACGATCTGTTGGTGGAAGTGCATTCGGTCTCGGTGAACCCAGTCGACACCAAGATCCGCGGCGGCGTGCTGCCGCCCCCGGCGGCACCGAAGGTGCTGGGCTGGGATGCCTCCGGCGTGGTGCGCGCCGTGGGCGAGAAGGTCACCCTGTTCAAGCCGGGCGACCGCGTCATGTACGCCGGTTCGCTGCTACGGCCCGGCACCAACAGCGAGCTGCACCTGGTCGACGAGCGCATCGTCGGTCCGATGCCGACGAGCCTTAGCTTCGAGGAAGCGGCCGCACTGCCGCTGACCTCGATCACGGCATGGGAACTGCTGTTCGACCGTTTGCAAGTACGCGAAGGCAAGGCCCCGACCGGGATCCTGCTGGTCATCGGCGGCGCCGGCGGCGTCGGCTCGATCCTGATCCAGCTGGCGCGCCAGCTGACCGGCCTGACTGTGGTCGCCACCGCATCGCGGCCGGAAACCCGGGAGTGGGTGCGCGAGCTTGGTGCGCACCATGTGATCGACCACACGCGGCCGATGCCCGAGCAGTTGCGCGACATTGGCTTTGACGAGGTCGCTTACGTGGCGAGCCTGACCCACACCGACAAGCACCTGGCCGACATCGCCGAGATGCTGGCGCCGCAGGGCAAGCTGGGGCTGATCGACGACCCCGTATCGCTCGACGTGCCTATCCTCAAACCCAAGAGCATCTCGATGCACTGGGAATTGATGTACACCCGCTCGATGTACCAGACCCCGGACATGATCGAGCAGCACAATATATTGGTCAGGGTCGCCGGGCTGGTCGACGCCGGCGTGCTGCGCACGACGCTGGCGGACCAGTTCGGCACCATCAATGCGACCAATCTGCGTCGCGCCCATGCCCTGATCGAGAGCGGCAAGGCGCGCGGCAAGATCGTGCTGTCCGGCTTTTAGATGTTGAGGATCGCCATGAAAACCGCAGGTACCATCACATGAATCACACAATGAAAGCCCTGCTTCTGCAGCAAGCGGGCCCGGACTACACACTGGTGCCGGCAAGTGTTCCTATCCCCACGCCGGGCGCGGGCGAGGTCCGCCTGCGAGTAAGGGCCTCGAGCATCAACCCGGTGGACTACAAGTTCGCGCTCAGTGGCGACGGCCTGGCCATGCCCCACGTCCTGGGCATCGACGCCGCCGGCGAGATCGATGCCCTGGGCCCCGATGTGACCGGGTGGCAGCCGGGCCAGCGCGTGATGGCACTGACCAACCTGTATCGCTGGGGCGCCTATGCGGAGTACGTCGTCGTCGACGCGAACGTGTTGAGCCTGTTGCCGGACGCGCTGTCGTTCGAGCAGGCTGCGGCCCTCCCTTGCGCCGGGTTGACGGCCTGGCAGGCGGTACACCGGAAGCTGAAACTGCAGCAGCCGGGCCAGACGATCGTGATTACGGGGGCCGGCGGCGGCGTAGGGGGTTTTACGGTGCAGATGTGCCACCAGGCCGGTGCGCGCGTCATCGCTACCGCATCGCGTTCGGTCGAGCGCGTCCGCTCCCTGGGGGCCGACGAGGTCATCGACTACCGCCAGGTCGACGTGCTTGCCGAGACCATGCGCCTGACCCAGGGCCGCGGGGTCGATGCGGTGATCGACCTGGTGTCGGCAGAGTCGGCCACGGCCCTGCTGCCTTTGCTCCGCCACAACGGCGAGATGGTGTGCGTGGTCACTCCTCCCCACGAACAAGACCTTCCGCCTTGGGGCAAAGCCATTTCGCTGCATGACGTGGCGCTGGCCTTCGCCTACCAGTTCGGCGACGCCGACAACCTGCGTGACATCGGGCGCGCCGGCGAAATCCTGGCCGGATGGGTTGCGGAAAGACGCATCGATCCGCAGATCACCCGCGTCATTTCGCTCGACGAGGTGCCGGCGGCATTGCGCGAGGCGGAAGCTGGGCACACGCAAGGCAAAGGGCATTGTCAAGTTGCCACAGCCGGCCGCGCCTCGATAAAATGATGAGATGACAGGTTCTCAACTTTACCGCGGTTTCCGCTACCCTCGGGAGATCATCAGCCATGTGGTGTGGCTCTACTTCCGGTTCTCGCTGAGCTTTCGCGACATCGAGGAATTGATGGCAAGCCGGGGTATCGTCGTGACTTACGAGACGATTCGCCAATGGACTCTGCGGTTCGGCCAGCAATACGCTGCTGAGCTGCGCCGACGTCAGCCACGACGGGGCGACAAATGGCACCTCGACGAGGTCGTGCTGACGATCAAGGGAAAACATCATTACCTCTGGCGTGCAGTTGACCAGGACGGCCATGTCCTGGATGTCCTCGTGCAGAGCAGGCGTGACCGGCAGGCGGCCAAGCGGTTCTTTCGCAAGCTTCTCAAGGGCTTGCGCTACGTGCCGCGGGTTCTGATTACTGACAAGCTCAAGAGTTATGCGGCCGCTAAGGCTCAGATCATGCCGGGCGTAGAGCATCGCCAGCACAAGGGTTTGAACAACCGGGCCGAGCTATCGCACCAACCGACGCGCCAGCGAGAACGGCAGATGCGCCGCTACAAGTCACCGAGGCACGCGCAGCGTTTTCTATCCGCGCATGGGCCGATCAACAACGTCTTCCGATGCCAGCGCAACCGCCTGTCGGCGCAGCAGTACCGGCACGTGCGTACTCAAGCGTTTTCTCTCTGGAATGAGGTCACCGATGTAGCGAAGAACGCATAACCTGGGACATTTGTTATCCGAGCCGCGGCCATTTCGCTCCGGATTCCGAAACTCGTCTCGTCGGCTCAGCAACTTGACAATGCCGGTGACGTATATACCTTACCTCGTCAGGCCGCGTGTGGACGGCAAGGACGGGTAACGATCTGCATTCGACGTCGCTGCGGTATGCCACGCTGCCGAATTTGCGCGCTCATCAATAATTCGTGGGACGATCCTGACGCCCCCGTGAGACCGATATAATGTGCGATCTGCGGTGGCGATCGTGCCGCTCCTCCGGGCTGGCCATGAGACTTACTTCCTTCACTGATTACACACTGCGTTGCCTGATATACCTCGGCATGAACAGGGAGCGGCTGGCGACTGTGCAGGAGATCGCCCAGCTTCACAACATCTCAAAGAACCACTTGACCAAGGTCGTGCACCAGCTGGGTGTGAATGGTCTGGTCGAGACGGTTCGGGGGCGCAACGGTGGGTTACGGCTCGCGCGCGCGCCGTCGGACATCAATATCGGCGCCGTCGTGCGGCAGACTGAGCCGGATTTTTTCATTGCCGAGTGTTTCGATCCGGCGCGCCGCGGGTGCGTGCTTTCGGGCTCCTGTGCCCTGCAACGCAAGCTCGCGCAGGCCATGCATGCGTTCATGGAAGTTCTGGATGGACTCACGCTCGCCCAGGTGCTGCCGGAATCTCCGGGAGATAGCGGGGCGGAACGCGTCGGGCAGGCCGTTGCCCTGTACAGAATCGTTGGACCCGCATTGGCACGTCGTGTCGAACCGGATCCCAAAGACTGAACCACCACAATTCCAGGTGCCCCATCGACTAGGGCATTTTGTCCAGAATCTCGGGCGTTTAAACATGTAGAATGAATACATGTTAAATGAGGAGAGAATCATGTTGTCTACTGAGCATCGCGCGATCGTCACCGCAACTGTCCCCATTCTGGAACAAGGAGGGGAAACGCTTACCCGCCATTTTTACCAGCTGCTCTTCCGTGATTATCCCGAAGTGAAACCGTATTTCAATCAGGTTCACCAGCAAAGCGGGGCCCAGCAACGCGCGCTGGCCAACGCAGTGCTCATGTATGCAAAGAACATTGACCGCCTGGAAGCGCTGGGACCACTTGCATCGACTATCGTCAACAAGCACGTCGCATTGCAGATCTTGCCCGAGCATTATCCAATGGTGGGGGCCAGCCTGCTCAAGGCCATCAGCGAGGTACTTGGCGCCGATGTTGCTACCGAGGCAGTGTTGGAAGCATGGGCCGCGGCGTACGGGCAGCTGGCCGACATCCTGATCGGCGCCGAGGCGAAAGTCTATGAAGCGCAAGCGCAGGCGTGCGGCGGTTGGAACGGCTTGCGCAAATTCGTTGTCATGGAAAAACGCCGTGAAAGCGACGAGATCATAACGTTTGTTCTACAGCCACAGGACGGAGATCCGGTAATGGCGTTCTTGCCTGGTCAGTATATCGGCATCCGCGTCATGGTCGGCGTTCAAGAACAGCGCCGCCAGTATTCGCTGTCAGCAGCGAGCAATAGCGTCACGTATCAGATTAGCGTCAAGCGCCAGCCAGATGGCAAGGTTTCGAACCTGCTGCATGATCAGGTGAAAGTTGGCGATATGGTCGATCTGTTGCCACCGTCAGGTGCGTTTACTCTGACCGACAGTGATAAGCCACTGATCCTGATCAGCGGCGGTATTGGTATTACGCCCACGCTGCCGATGCTGGAACGTGCATTGGCAACGGGCCGCGATATTCATTTTATTCACGCTGCACGGCACGGCGGGGTCCACGCGTTCCGCGACAAGCTCGAGGAGCTGGCAGCCGCACACCCGCAGCTGCGCAACTTCTATCTATACGCAGAACACAGCGACGTACACCCGACGCCACACGCAGTCGGCCTGCTGGACAGCAACAAACTGGCGGCGTGGCTGCCCGAATCCCGCGATGTAGACGCTTACTTCCTTGGGCCGACGGCGTTCATGAAAATGGTAAAGCATTCGTTGTACAAACTTGGCGTACCTGAGTCGCAGACCCATTACGAGTTCTTTGGTCCTGCCGAGGCACTGAACTGAATCAGTGAACAGGCAGCTCGGAGCCTGGCGGGCTCCTTGAGTATTTCCCCAGCTGCAGTCATGGGCCAGCCTCTTGCTGGTCCCGCGTGCATGTGACCTCGGTCTACCATGAGAGATACGTATGGCCCCAAGTTCAATCACAGAGCTGTCGATACGGCAGCTGGTCGACAATTTTTATGCACGTGTGCGCGCAGACGCGTTGCTGTCTCCGGTTTTTGAAGAAAAGTTAGCTGGCATATGGAACATGCATATGCCAAAAATGTACGCCTTCTGGACCAAAGTACTGCTCGGAACCGGAGAATTTCAGGGTAACGTGTTTAGCAAGCACATGGTCCTGGCCGGTATCGAGCAGCGGCACTTTGTTCACTGGCTCAGGCTTTTCAAGATAACTGCAATTGACATCTTCGGGGTCGAGGATGCAGCGGTCCCTCTCCTGGTAGCTGAACGTATCGCTGCCAGTTTTCAATTGGGATATTTTGGTAAAGCCAAGGTTGTGTAGCGGCAACTCCAAGCTCGGTATTCACGATTCGGCACGGCATTGTCAAGTTGCCACAGCCGGCCGCGCCTCGATAAAATGATGAGATGACAGGTTCTCAACTTTACCGCGGTTTCCGCTACCCTCGGGAGATCATCAGCCATGTGGTGTGGCTCTACTTCCGGTTCTCGCTGAGCTTTCGCGACATCGAGGAATTGATGGCAAGCCGGGGTATCGTCGTGACTTACGAGACGATTCGCCAATGGACTCTGCGGTTCGGCCAGCAATACGCTGCTGAGCTGCGCCGACGTCAGCCACGACGGGGCGACAAATGGCACCTCGACGAGGTCGTGCTGACGATCAAGGGAAAACATCATTACCTCTGGCGTGCAGTTGACCAGGACGGCCATGTCCTGGATGTCCTCGTGCAGAGCAGGCGTGACCGGCAGGCGGCCAAGCGGTTCTTTCGCAAGCTTCTCAAGGGCTTGCGCTACGTGCCGCGGGTTCTGATTACTGACAAGCTCAAGAGTTATGCGGCCGCTAAGGCTCAGATCATGCCGGGCGTAGAGCATCGCCAGCACAAGGGTTTGAACAACCGGGCCGAGCTATCGCACCAACCGACGCGCCAGCGAGAACGG
The DNA here is from genome assembly GCF_056680305.1 of Telluria sp. BA11. Taxonomy (NCBI): domain Bacteria; kingdom Pseudomonadati; phylum Pseudomonadota; class Betaproteobacteria; order Burkholderiales; family Oxalobacteraceae; genus Telluria; species Telluria sp. BA11. The sequence goes on along the minus strand of NZ_JBWXQA010000002.1, from coordinate 57,465 downwards.
CAGATGCGCCGCTACAAGTCACCGAGGCACGCGCAGCGTTTTCTATCCGCGCATGGGCCGATCAACAACGTCTTCCGATGCCAGCGCAACCGCCTGTCGGCGCAGCAGTACCGGCACGTGCGTACTCAAGCGTTTTCTCTCTGGAATGAGGTCACCGATGTAGCGAAGAACGCATAACCTGGGACATTTGTTATCCGAGCCGCGGCCATTTCGCTCCGGATTCCGAAACTCGTCTCGTCGGCTCAGCAACTTGACAATGCCCCAGCGGATGCAGACCAGGATCACATCAATCGGAAAGCGCATCCCTTTGAAGTTAAGCATCTCGATTCGTCCTCGGTTCGGGCGCCGCAGTTTACCTGATTGGCCCGCCGGCGTTTGCTAATGCAACAGAACCTTTTTTTACGATATCTCGCTCCATGCGGGCTTCAACGAGCTCCTTGCGCAGCTTCGCGTTCTCCGCTTCCAGCTCGGGGACGGTACGGCTTCCCGGTACTGCGGAGGGGGTGGCGTCATTCTTCGCAGCGCTTACCCAATTCGCCAACGTCCCCTTTGGAATCGCGATGCGTGTGGCCGCGTCTTCAAGCGTCAGGCCCTGGACCAAGACCAGTTTGACCGCTTCCTCACGAAGCTCCGGCGTGTATGTTCTCGTTCGTTTCATAAATTCTCCCGTTGGTGAAGTTTACCAAACAGGAGTGTCCGAAAAAGTCAGGGTACCTCAGTAAGGGCTCGCCGCCGAGCCGGCCGGGGGACGCAGGCCTGCTGGGGCGGCGACGACCTCAGCCATCGATTGTGTCGAACTTGATTGGTTTGTGTCGAACTTAATTGCTTGTGCACAACAGCAGCGCTGGTCTGCGCATACGTCGAGCATTGTGAAACCGCCATCATGGACGCTTGTCGAGCGGTACATGCTCGCTGATGAAGTCGATGAAGGCGCGCAATTTGGGTGTGATGTGCTTGCTGGCAGGCCATAACAGACGGAACGTGTTCTGTTCCAGCGTAAATTCGTTCAGTACCCGTATCAGCGTGCCGCTTCGCAGCGCCTCGCCGACAGCGAAATGCGGCATGTAGGCAATACCGATACCCTCCAGCGCGAAACAGCGGCGGGCCTCATCGGTGTTGCAGGTAATGCGGCGACCTAGCTGCGGTTCCGGCTCGCCGACGCCGAGTTGCAGTTGCCAGGTTTGCAAACGGCCGGTGTTGGGCATGCGGAACTGGATGCAGTCATGATCTTGCAGGTCACGTGGGTGCAGCGGTGTGCCGCGGCGCGCGAAATAATCGGGTGCACCCACCAGCCACATCTGAAACGTGCCGAGCGTGCGCGAGGTCAGCCGAGAGTCGTCGATACTTCCGCTACGAATCACTGCGTCGTACCCCTCGTCGATGACATCGACATGGCGGTTATCGAAATCCAGATCCAGCTCCACTTCCGGATAACGCTGCTGAAATGCAGCCAGCGTCAACACGAACGGTTCGCTGAGCATCGGTAATCCGATGCGCAGGCGACCGCGCGGCGCACTCATGGTTTGCGACAGCTCCGCCTGCGCCGCGTTGAACTCTTCGAGAATGCGCCTGGCGCGCGCCAAAAACATTTCGCCTTCCGCGGTCAAGGTCACGCTGCGGGTGCTGCGGTGGAACAGACGCACTCCCAGGCTTTGCTCGAGCCGGGTGATGCTCTTGCCGATGCCCGACGCCGAGACACCGACTGCTCGGCCGGCGGCGACAAAACTCCGCGTGTCGGCCACGTGCACAAATATGCTGATGGAAAAACTATCCATGGCTTCCCTTGCGCGGACAGTTTGTCCTGTATATGCGGAAGTCTAACCTACTTAATCGAAGGCCATTTACACGTTATCTTAAACTTGGCGGCAGGTCATCGTCGGCAGATGTCTATTCAATATTTCCGAACACGATTGCGGATGGGATGTCCATATTCGGCGACCGGCTGTTATGGCAGCGCTGGACTGACGCTCGCACCATCACCTCATATCACCGGCACGGACGCTGATCGCCGTGCCGGTTCGCTTTCAGCTACTTTTTTCACTAGTTAGGACAAGCATCATGAAATTGCTCGAATCTTACAATCTGGGCGGCTTGCAACTGCCCAACCGCGTCGTGATGGCGCCGCTGACTCGATCGCGTGCCACCGACGACGTCGCCGACGAGATGACCGCAACCTACTACGCCCAGCGCGCCACTGCGGGCCTTATCATTTCGGAGGGCACACCGATTTCGCGGGAGGGACAAGGCTATGTGTCCATTCCTGGCATATATAGCGCCGCGCAGATAGCCGGCTGGCGCAAAAGCACTGACGCGGTACACCGTGCGGGCGGCCGGATATTTGCCCAGCTGTGGCATGTGGGGCGGGTTTCCCACACGTCGATGCAGCCTGGCGGTGCGGCGCCGGTCAGTGCCAGCAGCCTGGTGGCCCGCGGCGCGCTGGCGTACGGCTACGACGCCTCGGGCGAGCCGGACTTCGTGCCGACATCGGTGCCGCACCAGTTGAGCACAGACGAGGTCGCCCGTTTGATTTCTGATTTTGTCACTGCAGCGGCCAACGCGATCGAGGCCGGCTTTGACGGCGTCGAGCTGCATGGAGCGAACGGCTACATCTTCGAACAATTCCTCCATCCGGCTGTGAACGATCGCAGCGACCAGTACAGCGCCGCCACGCTGGCCAACCGGCTGCGTTTTCTGCTTGAAACGGTCGATGCGATCGCCGCGCGCATCGGTCCGTCCCGCGTGGGCGTCCGCTTTTCGCCGTTCGGCAACCTGTTCGATATGCCGCCCTATGCCGAGGCCGAACAGACTTACCTGGAGCTGGGTCGTGCGCTGGCCGAGCGCAAGATCGCCTATATCCACTTGATGGATCAGTCTGGGTTCAAGCTGGGAGATGCGGTCTTGCCTGCGAACGCACAGTTCCCGCGTCTACTGGAGCGGCTACGCGAGGCTTTTCACACCGGCGCCATCATCGTGGCAGGTGGCCTGACGCGCGACCGCGCCAATCAGCTGATCGCCGATGGCGTCATCGACCTAGCCGCATTCGGTGAACCGTTCATCGCCAACCCAGACCTCGTGGCGCGCTTTGAACACGGCTGGCCTCTGGCCATCGCCGACCGCGCCACTTTTTATGGCGGCGCCGCCGCAGGCTATATCGATTACCCGGCTTATGGCGCCGCGCCAACATCATGAGCTGAGCAATTCCAAGGCAGCTTTTCCCTTGCGGAGCTTGACATCCTGCGAACGGACGGTCCAGTCTAGACTTTTTGTTTGCACGGATTGCCATCCTTTTTAAATCGTCGTAGCTGTGCAAGCAGCCTACGCTTGGCATGCGAGTAAAGCCGCAATGCCACAGGAGAAATAAGCATGACTACATTCCAACGCATCGTGCTGGCCTCGCGCCCCTCGGGCGAGGCCACGCCAGAAAACTTCCGGCTCGAAACGGTCGAGGTTCCCGAACTGAAGGACGGCGAAGTGCTGGTCCGCAACGAGTACTTGACGGTCGACCCGTACATGCGCTCACTCATGAACGAGGGCAAAAGCTACATGCCGCCGGTGGAACTAAACGCCACCATGGCCGGCGGCACGGTGGGCGAAGTGGTAGCTTCAAAGAACCCGGAATTCGCCGTCGGCGACAAGGTCGTCGGCGATATGGGCTGGGCCGAAATGGGCGTCTCGGACGGCAGCAGCATGCGCAAGGTTGACACCAGCGAGGTTCCGCTGCAGGCCTATCTCGGCGTGGTGGGGATGCCGGGCATGACCGCCTGGTACGGCCTGAACCAGATCATGGTCCCGAAACCCGGCGAAACCGTGGTGGTGTCGGCCGCCAGCGGTGCGGTCGGCAGCGTCGCCGGCCAGTTGGCCAAGCTGAAGGGCTGCCGCGTGGTCGGCATCGCGGGGGGCAAGGAGAAGTGCGATTACGTGGTCAACGAACTTGGCTTCGATGCATGCGTCGACTACAAGGCTGGCAACCTGGTCGCCGACCTCGCAGCGGCCACCCCGGACGGGATCGACGCGGTGTTCGAAAACGTCGGCGGCCAAGTGCTGGACGCCTCGCTCGCGCGCATGAATCCGTTCGGCCGGATTGCCGTCTGCGGCCTGATCGCCGGGTATAACGGCGAGCCTGTTCCGATCAATAATTTCAGCGCGGTGCTGGTCATGCGCCTGACCATGCGCGGCTTCATCGTCGGCGAGCACATGGAGTTCTGGCCCCAGGGCCTGAACGAACGGTTTTGTCGCGTTAGCCGAGCGGTAGCCCCGATCGGGTAGACTGCAACGCCGCACATTGCCGATCCGACATGCTCAGCTTCAAAGGAATGCGTTTCCCGATTGACGTCGTCTTGGTCTGCATCCGATGGTACGTGGCGTACCCGCTCAGCTACCGGCACATCGAAGAGCTCATGGAAGAGCGGGGCGTGTCGGTGGACCATTCGACGATCAACCGTTGGGCGATTCGCTTCCTGCCGTTGATTGAAACACAGTCACGAAAGCATAAGCGTCAGGTCGGCGCTAGCTGGCGGATGGACGAGACGTACATCAAGGTCAAGGGCGTCTGGAAGTATCTCTACCGTGCTGTCGACAAGGAAGGAAAGACCGTCGATTTTCTGCTGACGGCACATCGCGACATGGCCGCCGCCAAACGTTTCTTCGACAAAGCCATGCGTGAGAACGGTGCTCCGGAGAAGATCGCGATGGACAAGAGCGGAGCCAACAAGGCCGCGATCGACGAAATTAACGGCGCGATGGCTGTCCCGGTCACCGTACGGCAGGTCAAATACCTCAACAACATAGTCGAGCAGGACCATCGCGCGATCAAGCGCTTGACCAAGCCGATGCTGGGCTTTAAGTCCTTTCGCGCGGCCGCCAACGTGCTCGCCGGTATCGAGCTCATGCACATGATCCGCAAGAACCAGTTCAGGACTGAAGGCGTTGCTCGCACATCGTTCGCCGACCAATTTTATGCGTTGGCAAGACAAATCCGTCCAGTTTGAAAGCAGCCCACTCCTCGCCAGCAAATCTGAGCGTCAAATCGCTAACGCGACACAACCGGTGGCACTACCTTGACAATGCATTGCCCTACATGAAGGACGTCAGTCGCACCGTGTGCAGTGCACCAACGCGACCCGTCCCACAGAGAGCGGCACTGCCACTGTGTAGTGGTCTAATGTCTCCGGACACCTCGATAGGTGGATAATTCACCTTCGAAGGAGTTTACATGACCAGGCAGCGCCGCAATTTTGACCCTAGCTTCAAGCTTGAGGTCGTTCGAATGATCACAGAACAAGGCCTCAGCATTTCGCACGTCAGCCAGACGATGGACATTGGCGTTACCGCGATCCGTCGCTGGATGGAACAGTACGAGGCCGAGCAACAAGGCCAGCCAGGCATTGGCAAACCGTTGACGGCTGAGCAGCAGCGAATCCGTCAGTTGGAGCAGGAAAACCGTCAACTTCGTAGTGATGTGGACGTCTTAAAAAAGGCATCGGCCTTCTTTGCCCGCGAGCTCAAATGAGCTATCGGCTCATCGATGAGCTGCAAACGAAGGCCGTACCTGTCGCACAAACCTGTCGTCTCCTTGGTGTTAGCCGGGCTGGATTTTACGAAGCCAAGCGTCGTGCAACTGCGCCGATGTTTTGCAAAGCGAGCGTGCATTTGCGTGCCGCGTTCATGAGCAGCGGCCAAAGTTACGGCAGCCGTCGGCTTGTCACGGCACTGGCCAACAGAGGCCTGCAGGTCGGGCGTTACAAGGTGCGCCGCCTGATGCAACAGGCCTGCCTGAAGCCAGTCTGGAAGCGCAAATTCGTACACACAACCGACAGTAAGCATGCCCTGCCGGTTGCGCCGAACGTCCTTGCCCGACAGTTCAACCCGGCAGCGCCGAATCAGGCTTATGCCTCGGATATCACGTACATCCGTACTGGCGCAGGCTGGCTCTACTTGGCTGTCGTGCTCGACCTGTTCTCGCGCAGAGTCGTGGGCTGGGCAATGGCGCCGAGCATGCCAGCTGCCTTGGTTTGCGATGCCTTGCGTATGGCGATCCAAGCTCGGCGACCAGCGGCCGGACTGGTCGTCCACTCCGACCGCGGCAGCCAATATGCAAGCGACCAGTACCAAGCGTTGTTGACCGAGCATGGCTTCGTTTGCAGCATGAGCCGCAAAGGCAACTGCTGGGATAACGCCGTCGCTGAACGCTTCTTCTTAAATTTAAAGATGGAGCGTGTCTGGCAGCGCAATTATGCGAACCAAGCCGAAGCCAAGCTTGATGTGGCCAACTACATCGTCGGCTTCTACAACTGCGAGCGCTTGCATTCTGTATTGGGCAATCTGCCGCCCAGCGTCTATGAACGCGCAATGGCAGAGAAAGAACTTATCGTTGTGTCCGAAATTACTTGACCACTACACTGAACTCAGATCAGCTTCTGCAAGTTCTTGAGCAATTCCGCAATGTTCCCTTCGTGACGCTTGTAATAGGTCCAAGGTCCGATGCGCTGGGACGTGACCAGCTTGGCCCGCTGCAAGACCGTCAAGTACTGTGAAATTGTTGACTGTGACAGTCCCGCACTCTCCTGGATGATGCTCACGCAGACCCCGACCTTTTCGGGATCGACCTCTTGCTCTGGATAGTGTTTGCGTGGGTCTTTGAGCTTGGCCAAGATCGCCAATCGGGCGGGGTTGTCCAAAGCCTTCAGTGCCTCGTGGATATCAATGCTCATGGCAACCTCAAAACTACTTTTCTCGATATTATAATATCTCAATTACTAATAGCAGTGCACGGATGTAGTGAGAGCCACTACCGCAAAGTTCAGAGTGATGTCAGGCATCAGCAATGCCATCCACCTGTTCGCTGCTCGCTAGTCTCTGTAACCGCTTAGTGCATCACAGAACGTGCGTCAGTCTACCCATAACGAGTTGATCTCTTGCGGCCTCATGGCGCGTGCGCACCAAACCGGGGCGCGATGTAAGAGCCGAGTTCATCCATGACTTCTGCTGCCGGACGGCGACCATACTTGAGATTGAGAATTACATGATCGACGCCAATCGACTCAAGCGACTCCAATAGCGCCAGCAGATGATTTCGCCCCAGCCGGTAGCCCAGATGGATTGGCTCTGGCGGTGCGTCCGGACGCACATCCAGGTCGATGTAAAGCGACTGGAGGAAAGGTTTGTAGGTGTCCCCAGAGTGGGCTTTGACCACCTCTCGCCAGTTTGCCACCATCGTCTTCTGCAACTGCGGTGCCCGTGGATAGGTGATCCACCCGGAACTCTCCCGCGCGATCCACTCCATGGACTGGCGACTGTTGCCCGTCACGAAAAATGGAATCTCGTTCGTAGTCGGCTTCGGAATCAGGTCCGCGCTCTCCAATCGACCGCGACTCCATTGCAGCGGCTCGAAGCCGGTGCGCTGAGCCTTGCGGATTACTTCCAGATGTTCCCGGAAAATATCGCCCCGCTGATCCGGGTCAACATCAAATGCAGGGAACTCCACAGGTCTGTCGCCCGAGGCGACACCCATCAGGAAGCGGCCGCCGCTCAACTGGTCCACGCTCGCAGCCGCCTTGGCCGTGTGCAGCGGGCTGCGCAGCGGGATCGCTATCGACGCAGTCCCCAGTGCAATCGTCGACGTATGTGCTGCGATGAAGCCCAGATAGACCCAGGGATCAAAAACCTGGCCCACATCGCCGAAGCTGGGGTCGCGCAACGGTACGTCCCGGAACCAGAGCGCGGAGAAGCCCAGCGCTTCCGCACGACGGGCCAACTCGACCTGGTTGGACATCGTCGGCGTATCGCCCTGGAAGGCCTCGATGGGGAAAAACAGCCCCAGGCTCAGGTGGCCGGCCTTGAAGGTTCGACCGAACCCTTGGTGCTGCTGATAAGGGGTTGTACTTGGCTGATACATTGTCAGGCTCCTCTGGGTCTCAAGGTTTCCATCGCACGCGCGCAGCGCCACTGGCGCGTCCGAAGCTGCGAACGCGGCCAGTACTGCCTTATGGCCGGTAAGAGGGGTAGTCGGTGTATCCCTTGTCAGTGCCGCCATACATCGTCGCTGGATCTACTGCGTTGAGCGGCCAGCCATGGGCGATGCGCTCAGGCAGATCCGGGTTGGCGATGAAGGGACGGCCGAACGCGATCAGATCGCCCCAGCCCGCCTTGACCACGCGCACACCGCGCTCCACGTTGTATTTACCGGCATAAAGGATCTTGCCGCTGAAGTTGCTGCGCACATCATTTCGGAAGGTCTCGGGCAGCTCTGGCGCGTTGTCCCAATCGGCCTCGGCAAGCGAGACATAGGCAATCCCGACCTGTTCGAGAACCTTGATGGCCTCGATATAGGTTTCATGGGGATCTTCCTCCACCAGCCCCAGATAGACGCGGTCTTCTTCGGTGCTGGCGAACAGCGGGGCAAATCGCACCCCGAGCCGTTCCTTGCCGACCACATCAGCAACCGCCTGTACCACCTCGCGCAGGAAGCGCAGACGATTTTGCAGGGGGCCACCGTATTCATCGGTGCGCCGATTGGTGTGCGAGGAAATGAACTGGTTGACGAGGTAGCCGTTGGCGCAGTGGAGTTCGACACCATCGAAGCCCGCATCGAGTGCATTGCGGGCCGCCTGGGCGTAGAGCTGTACCAACTCTTTCACTTCGGCAGTTGTCAGCGCACGCGGCACCGACGGCTCCGTAAGTGCGCCCTGGCCCGGGCCGGTTTCGACGAACACCTTGACGTTGTCGGCAGCGATTGCCGATGGTGCGACGGGTGCCGCACCGCCGGGTTGCAGCGAGTTATGCGAAACCCGCCCCACATGCCAGAGCTGCGCAAAGATGATGCTGCCTTCGGCATGCACCGCTGCCGTGATCTTGCGCCAGCCTTCAACCTGTTCCGGGCTGTGCATACCGGGCGTCCAGGCATACCCCTGGCCACGCGGCTCGATCTGCGTGCCTTCGGTGACCATGAAGCCCGCCCCGGCCCGCTGACGGTAGTAGTCGGCCATCAGGTCGTTCGGAATGTTGCCCGGCTGGGAACTGCGCGAGCGGGTCAACGGCGGGAGCACGATCCGGTTTTTCAGGGTGTAAGGCCCCAGCTGCGTGCTTTCAAACAGTATTTCTCTATTCATTTCAATACTCCTAAATATTTGGAAATCTCGATGTTACTGGGCAAAATTTTGGCGATGAATCGAACTCAAAACACGCCGAACGGTTGACATGGCTATCATAGCCACATATCGGGATATGTCAATATCTAAATTGATAGATGTCATGTGCCGTGCAGCGTGCACAACTGCGCTCGCAGTCTTGCCCCGCTAATCCGATTTCCCATCCGATAAGGAGCTACATATGTTCAACGCCATCCTCATTGATAAAGACGATTCTGAACCGCCCCGAGTTTTGTAGAGGCTCCATTGTTTGAGAGAATGGAGCTATGAAAAAGGAACCGAAGTATTCCCCCGAAGTCGCTGAGCGCGCCGTGCGCATGGTTAGCGAAGCCGGCAGCCAGTACGAGTCGCAGTGGGCCGCGACCACGTCGATCGCGGCCAAGATCGGCTGCACGCCGGAGACGCTGCGCCGCTGGGTACGCCAGCAGGAGCGCGATACCGGCCAGCGCCCCGGACCGACGACCGCTGAAGAGGAGCGCGTCAAGGCGCTCGAGCGAGAAGTGCGCGAGCTGCGCAAGGCAAACGAGATCCTACGGCTGGCGAGTGCTTTTTTCGCCCAGGCGGAGCTCGGCCGCCACTTCAAGCCGTGAGAGCATTTATCGACCGGTATCGTCATGCCTACGGCGTTGAGCCGATCTGCAAGGTGATGCAGGTCGCGTCGTCGGGTTACTGGCGCTACGCGGCGCAGCAGCGTAACCCGGCATTGCGCTGTGCACGCGTTCAGCGCGACGAGGTGCTGAGCGTCGATATCGAGCGAGTCTGGCAGGCAAACCTGCAAGTCTACGGGGCCGACAAGGTCTGGCGCCAACTGCGACGTGAGGGAACGGACGTGGCCCGCTGCACCGTGGAGCGCCTGATGCGCAAGACCGGCCTGCGCGGCGTCATGCGCGGCAAGGGTGTGCGCACGACCTTAGCCGATGCAAAGGCGCCATGCCCGCTCGACCGAGTCAACCGCCAGTTCAAAGCGCAGCGGCCAAACCAGCTGTGGGTATCGGACTTCACGTACGTCTCGACCTGGCAGGGCTTTGTCTATGTTGCCTTCGTCATTGATGTTTTTGCCCGGCGCATTGTCGGCTGGCGGGTCAGCAGCTCGATGCAGACCGATTTCGTGCTCGATGCACTGGAACAGGCGTTGTACGCGCGTCAGCCCGAACGAAACGAGCTAGTCCACCATAGCGATAGGGGCTCGCAATACGTATCGATAAAGTACAGCGAGCGCTTGGCAGAAGCCGGCATCGAACCATCTGTGGGTAGCAAAGGCGACAGTTACGATAATGCTTTGGCCGAGACGATCAATGGGCTCTATAAGGCTGAACTGATCCACCGCCGCGCTCCCTGGAAGACGCGTGAGGCCGTCGAATTGGCCACGCTCGAATGGGTGTCCTGGTTTAATCATCACCGCCTTCTCAAACCGCTCGGCTATATACCGCCGGCGGAAGCTGAGGCAAACTATTACAAGCAACTGAGCAGTCAAGCTATTCCGGCCTGACTCACACTAACCGGCCTCCATGAAAGCCGGGGCGATTCAGCCCTTTGCGAATGCGATGCATGAGCTCAATGCCTTGTATTGTCGTGGTAGCGGAAGTGAAGCTTTTCAAGCCCAGCATCGGTCCAAGTCTGGATTTGACATTGCGATGGTCCTGCTCGATCAGATTGTTCAGATATTTTGACGAGCGAAGCTTCGTCAAGTCAGGAAGACGTCCCTGCTCTTGAAGTTCGCGAACGGCACGGTGGGAAGCGGCATAACCGTCCAGCGTAATAGTCTCGGGTAACCGGCCCTGAGAACATATGGCTTTACGAAAGAATGCCTTGGCCGAAGCGACGTTGCGCCGCGGGCTGAGCCGGAAGTCGACGGTATTGCCGGCCGAGTCGACAGCCCGGTAGATATAAGCCCACTGACCGCGGATCCTGACGTAGGTCTCGCCCACCCGCCAGGAGGTGCCAGCCGACGTCGCGAAGCGGCTCCAGCGTTTGTCGAACTCCAGTGCGTACCGCTGAACCCAACGCAGGATTGTCGTGTGAGCGATCGGCAGGCCTCGCTCAGCCATCATCTCGACCAGGTCTCGGTACGACAGCTTATAACGCAGGTACCAGCGCACGCAAAGGATGATGATCTCTTGTTCGAAGTGTCGGCCCTTGAACAGGTCGCTCGTGCTCGCGTGACTACGCATGTTAGGCAAAGGCCGTCATTCTAGCTGAGCTGCAGGTTTGCACCAGAGCCCGTTTCTCTAGGCAGTTGCTCCGCAGACAACGTATGGCATACATTGAAGCATTGGACGGCCGAGTTCGGCCAAGAGCGGACACAACGTTGAATGTAGCTGCGTCTGAACTAGCCTAAAAACTGGGATTAGCTGCGGTACTCTGCGGTCAAGCGGATGAGCTGACGCGCCTCGTCGACCATTCGGTCAGCCTCGCGCTCGACGTGTTCGAGAGCGACACGGGACGGATCACGGGCTGGCGCGAGGATCTCAGTGCGCGGCGGGACGAGATTCGAGAATGTCGGGTAGCATGATTTCGAGCCACTCAACCAGACCCTGCACCTTTTCCGCAGCTTCCAGTCCGATCGGCGTTAGCGTGTACTCGACATGGGGCGGCACGGTCTTGAAGTCCTTGCGGTCGACCATGCCGTCTGCCTCCAGCCATTGCAGGGTTTGCGCTAGCATGCGTTCGCTGACGCCGCCGATGCAACGCCGCAGGTCGCTGAAGCGCTGCTTACCAGGCATCAGGGCGATCAGCACGAGCACGCCCCAGCGGCTGGTCAGATGCTTCAGGATTTCGCGCGACGGGCAGGCGGCGGCCATCACGTTGCCGCGCATGAGGCGCTCGGAGAACGTGCCGTGTTCAGGTTCGGGGGAAAAATCAGACATGGTTATCTCTAACTAACATTTGTGTGCGTACTTCCTAAAGAGAAGTATAGTTCATATAATCGGGCCTCGTCCACATCGAACCCTTGAAGGAGTAAACCATGACTATTGCAGTAAGTGGCGCAACCGGCCAACTGGGCCGCCTCGTGATCGGCAAACTCAAACAGAAGGTCGCGACTGACAACATCGTCGGTCTCGTCCGTAACACCGAAAAAGCCAGGGATCTGGACGTCGCCGTCCGCGTGGCCGACTACACCCAGCCGGCCACGCTCGAGGCCGCCCTCGCCGGTATCGATACGCTGCTGCTCATCTCGGGCAACGAAATCGGCCAGCGTGCGACCCAGCACGCCAACGTGATCAATGCCGCAAAGAAAGCCGGCGTCAAGCGCATCGTGTGCACGAGCCTGCTGCGCGCCGACCGCTCGCCGCTGAACCTGGCACCGGAGCACGTCCAGACCGAAGCCGACCTGAAGGCATCAGGCCTGCAGTACACCATCCTGCGCAATGGCTGGTACACGGAAAACTACACGGGTTCTATTACCCCGGCCCTGGCCAATGGCGCGTTCTACGGCAGCGCCGGCGACGGAAAGATCGCTTCCGCCGCACGTGCCGACTATGCCGAAGCGGCTGTCGTGGCCTTGACGAACGAAGCGCACAGCGGCATCACCTACGAGCTGGCCGGCGACAATGCCTACACGCTGGCGGAACTCGCCGCCGAGATCTCCAGCCAGACCGGCAAGGACATCCCCTATGTGAACATTCCGGAAGCCGACTACGCGGCCGCGCTCAAGGGCGCGGGTCTGCCGGAGGGCTTCGCCGCGGCCATCGCATCGTGGGACGTAGGCGCCTCGCAAGGCGCATTGTTCGACGATGGCCGCCAGCTGTCCAAGTTGATCGGCCGTCCGACCACATCGCTGGCCGACAGCGTCAGGCAAGCGCTCGCCTGAGCGCGTTCGATCCGGCCGTCCCGGCGGCTGGATTACCCAAGCTTCATTGAGGGCTGTCTGGCAAATCGCTCAGTGGGACAAGCCTGAGGCGGGGTGTCAAATCGACAGACGCCGCCACGGAAACTCCCCGAATCAGCGTAATCATCCGTCCGTCTGCCTCAGGCGTATGCACGACCTTGATTAGGTTTTGTCGCGTTAGCCGAGCGGTAGCCCCGATCGGGTTAGACTGCAACGCCGCACATTGCCGATCCGACATGCTCAGCTTCAAAGGAATACGTTTCCCGATTGACGTCGTCTTGGTCTGCATCCGATGGTACGTGGCGTACCCGCTCAGCTACCGGCACATCGAAGAGCTCATGGAAGAGCGGGGCGTGTCGGTGGACCATTCGACGATCAACCGTTGGGCGATTCGCTTCCTGCCGTTGATTGAAACACAGTCACGAAAGCATAAGCGTCAGGTCGGCGCTAGCTGGCGGATGGACGAGACGTACATCAAGGTCAAGGGCGTCTGGAAGTATCTCTACCGTGCTGTCGACAAGGAAGGAAAGACCGTCGATTTTCTGCTGACGGCACATCGCGACATGGCCGCCGCCAAACGTTTCTTCGACAAAGCCATGCGTGAGAACGGTGCTCTGGAGAAGATCGCGATGGACAAGAGCGGAGCCAACAAGGCCGCGATCGACGAAATTAACGGCGCGATGGCTGTCCCGGTCACCGTACGGCAGGTCAAATACCTCAACAACATAGTCGAGCAGGACCATCGCGCGATCAAGCGCTTGACCAAGCCGATGCTGGGCTTTAAGTCCTTTCGCGCGGCCGCCAACGTGCTCGCCGGCATCGAGCTCATGCACATGATCCGCAAGAACCAGTTCAGGACTGAAGGCGTTGCTCGCACATCGTTCGCCGACCAATTTTATGCGTTGGCAAGACAAATCCGTCCAGTTTGAAAGCAGCCCACTCCTCGCCAGCAAATCTGAGCGTCAAATCGCTAACGCGACACAACCTCGTCGAGGCGGGCAGCTTCACCAGTGCGGCGAACGTGCTCGACATGTCGAAGGCCGCGGTCTCGCGCTACGTGGCGGACCTCGAAGAGCGCCTCGGCGTGCGCCTGTTGCACCGGACCAGTCTTCGGTTACCTGGTTCTGGTTGGCGAAGTCCTCGCGCCTGCCCTCGTACTGCTGGGCGTATGGGCACGCGCCGGCGCACTGGTCATCGCGATCAACATGCTGGTAGCGCTCCTGCTTGTCCATACCGGTGATTTTTTCAGGCTGAACGACACGGGTGGTTGGGCGATTGAACTGCAAATCATGTACCTGGCTTCCGCCGTGGCAGTCGCACTGTTCGGCGCCGGTCGCTACAGCGTCCAGGGTACTGGCAATCGCTGGAACTGAGCACCGCGCCAGGACCGATTCGCCGATGTAGTGCGAAATATGCCAACGCAAATCATGCGCCGCGCGCCAGCCTGCACATCGGCGAATTCCAGGGCAATGCACTCGGCAGGCGATTCCAGCCGATCCGGCATTCGCACGGCAGTGGTGCAAGGACTGCACGCCTGCACGCTGGAACAGGCTGGCGACTCAGGCAGTAGCCTTGATGAGTTCCAGCACTTCACGAAAGCGTGCATGCCTGCAGTCGCCCAGCCACTCGAACAGGACCATCTCGTGGGTCACGATCGCCGCGCCTGCCTGGGCCAGCCGGCTCATCGCAGCGGCGTGGTCGCTGGCGCGACGCGAACCGCTTGCATTGGCGACGACCCAGACGCACTTGCCGCTATCGAGCAACCCCAACGCCGTCTGCAGCATGCAGACGTGGGCTTCGCAACCGGCGATGACGATCTGGTCGCACCCGGGACGGGCCTCTTCAAGCGCGTCCGGCAGCCCATCCTTGCATGCGTCGAAGTGGGACTTGGCGAGGGTGCGGTCACAGCCGGCCTTGACCTGTTCCACGTTCGGTCCGAGCTTGTCCGGATTCTGTTCGGTCCCTAGTACTGGAATGCCGAGCAGGCGCGCTACCTGGCCGAGCAGCTGTGCAATGTCCGCAGCGTGGCGTCCTTCGTGAATCGCCGGCATCAGCCTCGCCTGGTAATCCACCAGGACCAGTACGCTTTTTTCAGCACTCATCATCAACATCGTCAACTCCGCGGATGCGCTTGCGCCCTGGCGACCAGTTGCGCCAGATAGGTGTCGAACAGGTCCTGCGATGCCTGCCTGAACATGCGAATACGCCCGGTGTGGCTGAGCACCAGCAACCCGACGGTATGCGCGAACAGCGCGGTGACTTCTTCCAGCGCCTTCGCCGCCGTCAGGCCAAGCTGTTGCAAGGCATCCTGCGGGGGCTGCAGCGCATCGCGCAGGCGCGCATTGAGCGCCTCGTTCAATTCCGGCGTCAGGCCGCGCGGCTTCATGCCCTGGAACAGGTAGAAACCGAGGTCGAGGTCGCGCGGATTCTCGCGATAGAAATCGAAGAAGGCCCGCGCCGTCGCGCGCAGGCAGTCCGCTCCCGGACCGCAGTTGTTTCGGGCGTGCTCGACCAGCGCATTGAGCCTGTCGAGCGATTCGCCGAGCAGGGCGCCGTACAAGGCTTCCTTGCTGGCGAAATAGCTGTAGATCGCACCTGGCGTGTAGCCGGCCCGGTGCGCGATCGCGCGGATGCTCGTCTTTTCCATTCCCAGTTCGAGGAAGGCCGAGCGCGCGGCATCCAGGATCAGTTCGCGCCTGACGTCGGCCAATGCCTGGTGCCGCGCCTGGCGCGCGACGTCCGTCACGGTTTCCTTCTTGCCGGTGGTGCGGTGGGTAGCGGTCGATGGCGTGTTCATGGTGCCAGTATAGGCGTTGACAACTGCATTGAACAGCGTTTAATCTGAATGCTCACTGTTCAATGGAGACCGTGATGAACACCCCCCACGAAGTTGCGCCCGCCACCAGCGTCGACCTGATGTCCGGCGACCAGTACCGCGAATCCCTGCGCGCGTACCGACCGAAGGTCTACGTCGACGGACGCGAAGTCGACAGCGTTGTCGACGAGCCGGCCTTGCGGCCCGGTGTCAATGCCCTGGCCTTCACCTACGACTACGCGCTGCGCCCGGAACTGCAGCCGATCGCGCTGGCCACGCAGACGCGGCGCAACCGCGTGGTCAGCAGGATGCTCCACGTGAACGAGTCTGCCGGCGACCTGTTGAACAAGCTCGAGGCGGTGCGCGTGCTGTGCCAGGAAACCGGGTGCGCGCAGCGCTATCTGGCCCACGACGCCCTGAACGGCATTGCGCAGGCGGTGGCCCGGATCGACGACGCCAAAGGCTCGACCGAGCACCGCGCCTGTTTCGATGCCTACCTGGCACACGTTCAGGACAAGGATTTGTCGATCGGCGTGGCAATGACGGACGCGAAGGGCGACCGCAGCAGGAAGCCGCACCAGCAGGCCAATCCGGATACCTACGTCCACGTCGTCGAGCGCAACGGAAAAGGTATCGTCATCAGCGGTACCAAGGCCATCGTGACGGGCGCGCCCTACATGCACGAGTTCCTGGTCATGCCGAGCCGGAACATGGGACGCGAGGACGAAGACTTTGCCGTATGTTGTGCGGTGCGCGTGGACGAACCCGGCATCACGATCATCTCCCGGCCGGCAGGCAGGCCCGGCGAAAAGCTCGAGCACGGCGACGCGCTGTTCTCGCGCAAATATGGACAGGCCACTGCCGTGGTCATCTTCGAGCGTGTCTTCGTGCCCTGGGAACGCGTGTTCTACGCCGGCGACTGGGAACACAGCCAGGTGCTGACCTACAGCTACGCGACCCACCACCGCCACAGCTGTATCGCCGCGCGCGCGGGGTTCGGCGACTTGCTCATCGGCGCCGGCGCACTGATGTGCGAAGCCAACGGCCTCGATCCGGGAGCCAAGAGCAACCTGCGCGATCCGATGGTGGAGCTGATCACCATTACCGAGGGCTTCTATGCCTGCGGTGTCGCGGCAAGCGTGTATGCCACCCGGGACAAATACAGCGGGTCATTCATGCCCGACCCCGTGTTCAGCAACATCGGCAAGTTGCTGCTGGCGACCAAGATCTACGACATGCACCGGATTGCGCACGAGGTCTCCGGCGGCCTGATCGTCGCGCTGCCGGGACCGGACGAAGACCATAACCCGGCCACCGCCGCCAGGCTCTCCGAGGTGCTGCAGGCCAGCCCGGACATCCCCTACGACAAGCGGATCGAGACGGCACGCTTCATCGAGGACCTGACGGCATCCTACCAGGGCGGCTGGTACTCGGTGATCAGCCTGCACGGTGGCGGGTCGCCGGCCGCGATGAAGCAGGAAATCTGGCGCAACTATCCGGTCGGGAGCAAGGTCGAGCTGGTGGAGCGCCTGCTCGAGCGTGGTATCCTGCACGACGAAAGTCGCTCGATCACCAGGAATCTCCAGCCTGGCCGCTGCTGCGATACCGGCTGCTCCAAACCGGGGCAGCCGGTGATGGTGGCGCTCCCTGCGAGCACCCGAGCGCAGTGATGCCGATGCCGCCGGCTGCCGCAGGCGGTCCGGCCCTGATCAATCACTTACTCCTGGAGCACGCATTGGACTACCCGGTCTTTTACCAAGAGTCGATCGAATCGCCGGAGACTTTCTGGGCGCGCGAGGCACAGGCGATCGACTGGCATCGCCCCTTTGACGCCGTCCTCTCCGCCGCACGTCCGGAATTTGCCAAGTGGTTCGCTGGCGGCAAGCTGAACCTTTGCCATAATGCGGTCGACCGGCATCTCGTGGACCGTGCCGACCAGCCCGCCCTGGTCTGGCATTCGACCGAAGTCAACCAGGAACGCATCTACACCTATGCCGACCTGCACGCGGAAGTGCAGGCCATGGCGGCCGTGTTTGCCGCGCATGGTGTCGTCGAGGGCGACCGTGTGCTGATCTACATGCCGATGATTCCGGAGGCGGCGTTTGCCATGCTCGCGTGCGTACGGCTGGGAGCCATCCACTCCGTCGTGTTCGGTGGCTTCGCCAGTGCAAGCCTGGCCACCCGCATCGAAGATTCGGCCCCCAAGCTCATCGTGTCTGCCGACGCGGGTTCGCGCGACGGCAAGGTCATCGCCTACAAGCCCTTGCTCGACCAGGCCATCGAGGCCTCGGCCTACAAGCCGCAGCATGTACTGATCGTGGACCGCGGACTGAGCGCGCCAGCCTGGGTCGAAGGGCGGGACGTCGACTATGCCGGCGCACGGGGCAGGGTGTGCGGGAGCGCGTACTTGCCATGCGTATGGGTCGATGCATCTCATCCCTCCTACATCCTGTACACCAGCGGGACGACGGGTAAGCCGAAAGGGGTACAAAGGGATACCGGTGGCTATGCGGTCGCGCTTTCCTCCAGCATGAAGCACATCTTCGTGGGCGCGCCGGGCGGAGCGTTTTTCGCGACCAGCGACATCGGGTGGGTCGTCGGGCACAGCTATATCGTCTATGGCCCCTTGATTGCCGGGATGACGACCCTGATGTACGAGGGCCTGCCGACACGCCCGGGCCCGGATATCTGGTGGTCGCTGGTCAAGCGCTTCCGGGTGCGGGCGATGTTCAGTTCCCCGACGGCCATTCGCGTGCTCAAGAAAGAAGGGCAGGACGCGGCGCGCAAGCATGACCTGGGCTCGCTGCGGGCCCTGTTCCTCGCCGGCGAACCGCTCGACGAAGCGACGTCCGGCTGGGTGCACGATACCTTGAAGGTGCCGATCGTCGACAACTACTGGCAGACGGAAACAGGATGGCCGATCCTGGGATCGGCCATCGGCTTCGACCGCTGCGCGCCAAAGGCGGGCAGTGCCGGATTGGCGATGTTCGGTTACGACGTCAAGCTGATCGACGAGCTGACCGGAGAAGAAATCACCGGCGCCAAGCGCAAGGGCGTGCTCGCGATTGCGGCGCCGCTACCGCCTGGATGCATGCAGACCGTGTGGGGCGACGACGACAGGTACGTCGACACCTACTGGCGCAGCATTCCCGGGAAAGCCGTCTATAGCACCTTCGACTGGGGAGTGCGCGACGAGGATGGCTATTTCTTCATCCTGGGACGGACGGACGATGTCATCAACGTCGCGGGCCATCGCATCGGCACGCGCGAACTGGAGGCATGCATTGCGGCCCACCCGGCGATCGCGGAGGTCGCGGTGGTCGGCGTGGCGGATTCGCTGAAGGGACAGGTGCCGCTGGTGTTCGCGGCCATCAAGCAGGGCAGCGCGTGCCTGAAAGCCGATCTGAAACAGCTCGTTGTCACCGAGCTGGGAGCGGTGGCGCGGCCATCCGATATCCATTTCGTCTCCGCGCTTCCGAAGACCAGGTCGGGGAAGCTGCTGCGCAGGGCACTGCAGGCGCTGGCCGAAGGGCGCGACCCGGGCGATTTGAGTACCTTGGAAAATCCAGCCGCCATGGTGGAAGTCGCCGAGTCCTTGCAAAAGGAAGCAGTCGATCCTTAGCACCTGGTCCGGTAGGGGATGAGTCGCTTTCCCACCGTCGCCCCGGCCTGGTTGCGGCCTTTGCCGGAAGTCGGAGGCCCCAGTGGGGGGGCGACGTGCACACGGTAACTGAACGGCATTTCCCGTGGCACCCGGACTTTACTCGTGCTCTGCAACTGCAACAGGCTCGAGGACGGCAACCGTCGGTGCTGCCGCCAGCCAGTCGCCGGCCTGTTCCTGGAACCGGAGAAAATGGGCGCTCTCACGGTGCGCTTCCAGTGCAGCTTCGTCCGCGTAAGCCTCGACCATGAGGAAGGTGGCGGGTCGTGTGCTGTCGCGGTACAGGTCGTAGCGCAGGACGCCCGGTTCCAGTCTGGTTTGGGTGAGCAGCGCGCGTAGCGCCGTCTCGGCGTCGGCTTCCCTTTCGGGGCTGGCCTCCAGGGTGGCGATGACTTCAAGGGGCATGTCGGTTCCTTTCTATTTGACAGTTGAACGGTGGGATAAGCCTGCGGGCGGCTCAGATCCTGATCACCACTTTGCCTGGCATTGTCAAGTTGCTGAGCCGACGAGACGAGTTTCGGAATCCGGAGCGAAATGGCCGCGGCTCGGATAACAAATGTCCCAGGTTATGCGTTCTTCGCTACATCGGTGACCTCATTCCAGAGAGAAAACGCTTGAGTACGCACGTGCCGGTACTGCTGCGCCGACAGGCGGTTGCGCTGGCATCGGAAGACGTTGTTGATCGGCCCATGCGCGGATAGAAAACGCTGCGCGTGCCTCGGTGACTTGTAGCGGCGCATCTGCCGTTCTCGCTGGCGCGTCGGTTGGTGCGATAGCTCGGCCCGGTTGTTCAAACCCTTGTGCTGGCGATGCTCTACGCCCGGCATGATCTGAGCCTTAGCGGCCGCATAACTCTTGAGCTTGTCAGTAATCAGAACCCGCGGCACGTAGCGCAAGCCCTTGAGAAGCTTGCGAAAGAACCGCTTGGCCGCCTGCCGGTCACGCCTGCTCTGCACGAGGACATCCAGGACATGGCCGTCCTGGTCAACTGCACGCCAGAGGTAATGATGTTTTCCCTTGATCGTCAGCACGACCTCGTCGAGGTGCCATTTGTCGCCCCGTCGTGGCTGACGTCGGCGCAGCTCAGCAGCGTATTGCTGGCCGAACCGCAGAGTCCATTGGCGAATCGTCTCGTAAGTCACGACGATACCCCGGCTTGCCATCAATTCCTCGATGTCGCGAAAGCTCAGCGAGAACCGGAAGTAGAGCCACACCACATGGCTGATGATCTCCCGAGGGTAGCGGAAACCGCGGTAAAGTTGAGAACCTGTCATCTCATCATTTTATCGAGGCGCGGCCGGCTGTGGCAACTTGACAATGCCGATCCGCCCGATGCGCGATCGGCCCCGCTTCAAGAACACGAGCTGGTACCCGACGCAGATGATCGAAGCAGCCGATGTCGCCGGCCTATGCATTTTCCTCGAGGCGCTGGGCGTGACCATCGATCCACAGCCCATGGTTGACGCCCTGTACGACCAGGTTGCGGGCAAGGAACGACTTACGCTTGCAGAGGGAGAGATCTACTGCTACAGCGCGCTAAGGAACAAGCAACGATTGACGCTGCAAAGTGTAGAGCCGGTCGAGTCTGCACCAATCCAGAAGGACTGGCGTGGAGCGGCCGGCCACCGCTACAAGATCTTGGTGCGCGGTGGTCAGGTGACCTCACTAACGGTTGAGGGTCCGCGCTGGCGCCGACCACGCCACGTGGAAATGCAATGCGCTGTGTGCGGTACCCACTACACCAAAGGCGACCCGGAGTCGGCATTGAACCATCGGCGCAGCCATGCCCAGGCGTTGCGCCTACTGAAGCCACACCCGTCGAAATTGATGCGCGAACGCACGGCACGCGGCCCCCGCGGCGAACGGGTCGACCTCGATGCGCCGCTCTGGATGCATCACGAGATGGAGAAACGGGCGCTACGTTTCAAACGGGATTTTGGATACGACTTCCCCCAGTGGCCAAGCGTCAGCACGCGGGCCGGGCTCAACCCAAACTTCGTCGGCTACCTGTTGGCCGATGCGGACGGAGCGATCGACGGTGCCTGCGCCTTCTATTGCGATGAAGGCTCCTGGCGTTTGGACTGGGCTTGGGTACGGCCGGACCGGCGCCGGCATGGGCTGCTGGCCGCGCGCTGGCCACACTTTTTAGCCGAGTTCGGTGACTTCTGGATAGAGCATCCCATATCGCACGCCATGCAGGGCTTCCTTGCCCTACATGCGTCCCAGGAGCAGCTTGAGCACATCCGCGAGCGCTACCATAACGGATCCCCGATCAATAACGCGGAATAGCGATCAATGGGACCCGTCCGCAGGCCGATCGCGCTGTGCTGTCCGGACGTCGATTAGTCAGGCCATACGCACTAGCGAAAGTGCTAGTAATTTACGAATTGTCGATCTGCTTCTGTAGCCGCTGTGCTGGACAGTGTGGCTGCCGGGCATGCAGACCGTCTAGGTCGGCCTAGCAGGCAAGCCCGTGCTGTTTAAACACTGAGAGCACCCAATCGTACAGTGAAGTAAATGTGGTAGCTCATAAAGTGCTCGGGAGAATTGGGCATGTGTCCCAAATTTACTGTCTACTATCCGCGGAGTTTCAAATTTACTTCGATTTAATAATCACATTTACTTCGCCGAACGCAGTGGAGCACTCCGAAGGGCTGGTTGTTGTCCTGTCGAAATCCAGCTTTCTGTTGACCTGCGGCGAACCGGCGTCTGCTGCTGCGCTACATCCGTGCGGGAAACGACACTGGCTTCCAGTAAAACAGGTTTTTTTCTGTTTTCGGCAGCTCCGCCCCGGCTAGGTGCCATTCGCTCGCCGAGCTGGCGAGGAATGGCAGGCGCATGCTCCGGGCAAGCTCGATGCTAGCGAAGCCGCTATTGACGCGTTCGGCGGCCGCGAAGTTGGAATAACAAGGACGCGATTCGAACGGGGGCTTTTGGCCATCAAAGCGTTGGTCTCCCCCTGGCTCACATCGCCTGAGGCGGCCAAGGATGTGAGCGATACCTTCAACTATGGCGCTTGCCTGCTGATGTATGCGGCCCTCATTCAGACCGAGGCGTTCACCGAGCTGGACCTGTATAAGGCGTTCAAGCCCTAGGTGGCTGATCAGGATGGTGGCACCCGTGCCTATAAAGCCCCCGTGCGCCAATTCGTCGACACGGCGCCCCACCAGCCGGTCTTCGCAGTCGCGCAGCAGGAACTGGGGTGTGGCCGCGTACATGCGGCTCTCCAGCCTTGGCGGCGCTGTCTGCGTGATTCGGTCGCCATGGTCCCGCCCAAATTCCCTACCACTGCCCTCGGCCAGCAGCGACGGGAAATAGGTACGCATCGCGCGCTGACACAAAGGCTGAAGCCCCGAAAAGAATGTGGTGGCGTTGTCTCGGGAAATTCCCTCAATCGCTTCCGCCCAGCCTTCATGTGCGTCTTCTACGCGCCGTACAGACTCGAAGCCGAAGCGCGCGACGTGCACGCTCCGGATATAGCTGTAGCCCACCGTAAGAGCACACGCTCGCAGGTGTTCGCTGGAAGCGGGTAGCCGTTTTTTTGCGCGCGATGCCGACAGCCGATCCAGGTAGCCTTCCTCGCTGAGCACGTAGCGCGCGTCCTTATCTAGACGTTCCAGGTTGCTCGGCCAGGCCTGCGCTACGAGGCCAAGCGCCCTGTTGAGTCCCTGCTCGGCCAAGTCCTGCTCCCCTGCGTAACTGATCACCCAAAGTGCCAGCGTCAGCTGCTCGTCGGTTTGACCTAGTGCGGCCAGCAGCTGCGGGGCCATGTCTACGACGTCCTCCTCGGGAGAGGGTATGGCCACCGGCTGCTCGAACATATGGGCACGCGGGAGATTGTGCCAGGGTGCCGCATGTAGTACGCGCCGTGCCCGTAGGAAGCCGAGCTGGTATCGCGCGTAGAGCGGGTCGGCGCCGAGCGCGGCGTTGAGCAATTTGTTGGCCCGCTCGAAGTCGCCCGCTGCCAAGGTCAGGTATGCGATCTGGTCGAACAGGACGGTCGGCACCCAGTTGTATTTCTCGGGCTCGGAGGGCTTTGCCGCATGCAGGTAGGCCCCCACGTCACGCTGTGCACTGGCAAGTTCGTTGCGATCGGCATGCCGTGTCAGGCGCACATTCAACCGGATGAGCTCTTGAGTCATGTGCTTGTCGGCGGGCCGTTCAGAGCGGTAGAAGAGCTCTCGCAATTCGGCATTATGCTGGGCCATCGTTTGCAAGCGTGGGGCAGTATAGACATGGAAATGGATTCGGTCCCCGATATCGCCCAGGCCCAACTCCTGGATCAATTCGTCCCTCTTGGCGTCGAATTTTCTCGTATTTTCGATTTCAGCGGTCGTGGCCACGATGAACGTGAACGCTCGCCCCTCACCAATCGTCTTGCGCGCGAAGGTGTCGAGCGCGCGCCGGAAATCCCGTGAAAAATGAGACCAATCGAGCGACTGCATCGCCTTGCACTGGATGACCACCCGGGCCGGCGCGTCGCCCTTGGTCGTGGTCAGGCGTATGTCGATGCCGTCTTGGCCGAAATTATTCGCCCCGTAGAAATTCGCGTCCGGGGCGTCAAAGTAGCGCTCGAAAAGTATTAGGCAGAGGTGTTCAAATTCGCGCCAGTCAAGGCGATCCAACTCAGTAAGAAGTGACATAGACGGCTGCGGTCGACAGAAAAAAGCTATTGTAGCGTCCGAACGACAGGCACCTCTCGATCAGTTGTTAACTCGACAATATATCTTCTAATGTCGAGTTAGACTACGACGGCCCCATGTATTGCCTAGCTACAAGAAAGATGCGATACTTCGTCGTCGCCATGCGGCATTTTTGTTCCCAAAGCCAAAGACTCGGCTCGTGCATACGGCGCGTCTTCACCAGCATATCCAAACTTCTATCTACTCGTTCGAGCGCCTGCTTAAACGAGTCGCCTACCGACTCTCCGCCTTATATCGTCGATTTTCGACATCAAGGAGAATCTATGCATACCATCCACGAAGCCGTGATCGAATCGGCTCAGCAACCTGCCCAGGCTGCTCCACAATCCTCGGCACTTGTCGAGCATTCCAACGGCGAACTTAGCCTAGTCGAGACGCTGGGCATTCAGTACGCCAAATCTTTCCCATTCGCGCCAGATGCTCGGGTCGCTGGGTATCTGACCAAAGCAGATATCGGCCCGACCAGCTACGGTTTTCTGCATGGCGCCGATCTTCCGACGGGTGAAAACTTCGTTACCTTCGAAGCCATCGGCGTAGACGCACGCGGGGGCTATGACATCGTGCGTTCCGCAGCCGGCGTCGGTTATGTCATCGTGACTTATGCCTTGCATGCACGTGAGCGCGGCCTGGGTCTTTTGAGGGACCACATCGGGGCCAATCCTGACCACTACGCAGCCCGTTCGCTCATCTTGGGCAATCCGTGGCCACATACGCAAGAGATGATCAACCAGCTCGAGGCAGGCTGGAGGCGTCGCCTGGCGCCGCTGCAGGCCCGCCAACGTCTCGACACCTTTCACCGGGCGCTTGCCGTAGTAAAGACTGTTTAAAGCAATCCTACATTGACTAGTTTTCTAGTCAGCTCCCTCCCCTGCTTTGCCGGTTCACCGAACACCGAGTTCTGTGAGCCCATGTCGCTCTCTCCTTTTATCACGCCGAATTCGGCATTTACTGGAAAGAGACATCATGAAACGACACACCTCCGCAACGCTGAAAGCCTTCTGGCTCGGCATGATTGAGTTCCGCAGCGACATCACTAGCAACTGCGCAGGCCAAGAAGAAGCGTATGACTGGGGCCGAGAGATCGCGCACCGCCTGACGATACGCCGCTTCGACCCGGCCTGATGGCTACCCATAAATCGTGCTTGGGCAGCACCGCCTGGCGCTTGAAGGAGCCCGACGCACCGGGCTTAGTAGCCTTGGTGTACAACGCCGGGAGCATGAAGATCGCAGATAGCCCAGAGACGGATCGGCTGACCTTCGTACTATTCGAAGACAGTTTCAATGATCCGGTCGGCGCTATCGAAATTGTTGGCAGGGCGGGACTAAATTCTTGGTATCAGACCCATGTCGGATATGTCCCTGATCACGAACCTGACGGGCCTGTCCCTATCATGCAGCTCATCTAAAAATGTTGCCGCGCACCTGCTGCTGCGGTATTTCGAAGAAGGGCTTCTGCCAGATGATAAATAAACCCGCAAAGTAACTTGAGCTATCAGGGTGGCCACTACCGTGGCCGCCCCGATGCGCCCTCTTCCGTACGGTTGATGACAGCACCCATGTCATGAGCCCTCCAAGGCACCCCTTTTATAGCGCCGTATGACGGCAATGAAAGGACATGTATGAACACAGAAACCTGCCCATCGAACGATGTGGGCAACGCCAAAGATTCTCCTCTTCCAACAACCGTGGCGCCGTCGATCTTTGACGCATTGCACGCCGTAGCGCACGCTATGGAATACCGCATCAACCTGACTGACCACCGCGGTCGCCGGTTCCTCGATGACTTCTATATCGATAATGCACCGGCAGTTGGCCGCTGTGGAGTCTGGGGGTTTTCGGCAAGTGGAGCATCCCAGCTCGTAGCTTGGCCATGCGGTGCTAAAGGACGTGGCCGGAAGAATGCGCAATGGGTAGCTGACCAGCTCAATGAAGCTGCTGCAGCTTGGTGCGTGCGATACGGTCCCCTACCGAAATCCAAACCAAAAGCAAAGAAGAAACGCAAATAAGAAGCGCAGCACCGGATTCATCTCGGTGTTGCGAACTACCCTTCCCTACCGGTTCACGACATCACAGATGTCGCAAGCCCTCCCCGGCCGCCCCTTTTACAACGCCGATTTCGGCAATGACTGGAGCGCACAATGAACGCAACTTCAACCCAAATTCAATCCGACGCCGCGCAGCAGCATGACACTGCACTTGAGATGGCGGCAGCTGAAACCTGCAGTCGCTCGCCGAATACAGACCGCCTCGATACTAGCTTGTTGGCGGCGAAGCTGTACGCAAAGCGCGGCGCCGATGCATCCTGCCTGCCGCAAACAATCTTCCGTACCCCGGATACAGCCGGATGGTGGCACACCCATTGCCACGCGCGAGTGCTGGAGAAAGCGGAAGTCTTCGCGACGATCCTGCCATCTCGCTACTTCCAATAAACCCTTCAATTCGGGATCGGCTCGATCCCGGTCCCACCATTCAGGAGAAGCACCATGCAAAACACACCGACGGTCGAAAACGCGCCGGGTTCGGATACGCCACTTTTTGCTCGCGAATTCCCTGGCTTTGAACTCGACTTCAAGCTGCCCGAAGGGTTCGAGGACACGTCTTGGCACAACAACGAAACGCCCTCCTTTGACAAGGTTCAGCCGGACGGGACGATCCTGAAGTTGTGGGCGGATTATGCCGACCGCAGTAGGTCGACTCTGCCAGAGGACGAACCGTACTTCCGTTTCTCGCTCGCGCGTTACAGCACGGACCAAGATTGGCTTGGCCAACTCGCGTTCGCCAGCACGCCTCAAGAGGCGCTGGAAATGGTCGCGATGTACGACGGCGTCTAGGAGGCCACGATGAGCCACGGTTTCACTGCAATTCGCGCGGATCATGTGGGCGGCCACGTCGCCATGGCGGTGGTGCCCTACTTCCCGCAGTGGACGATCCCGCTCCACGCACGCAAGCGGCTCCAGCCCTGGGCCTGCATCTTCCACACAGCCGATAGTGGCCCGAGCGAGTTCATTGCGTTCGGAGGTCAAGCCGGCATGATCGACGCCGTGTACGCCCTTCTGGGGCCTCTGCTGCTCAAGATGCACGGCGGTCTCTTTGAGACGCTGGCTGAGCGCGTGGAATTCGACCTTGACAACACTCCGCTGCATAGCGAACGGCTGGTGCTGGTGGCCGACAAGCTCGAGGCCTTCGTCGCTTCGCCATCCTTCACGGTAGACTGCTACTTGGTCGGTGCTGATCCTAACAAAGCGCGGCTCCATTTGGAGACCATGCGAGCATCCATCAAGAACCATCGAAGCCTAGTGCTCTAACGGTATAAATCACAACTCGCGTCCGGCCTCAAAGGCTGGACGCCCTCCCCTTGCTCTCCCACCCGGGACAGCATAACGGTTTCCCTCAACCTGACGAGGCAAGCCCGTACGGCCATCCATTTATCCCGCCGGCTCCCGGCATTAACTTGGAACGTACATGAACAATCAAACAGTAGCGCAGGTCAGCCTGCACAACAACACCGGTAACAGCGACAAGATCTACGAATGCGTGGTGGTCCGTTCTGGTGACCTTTACCTGGTCAACACGCAGAACGGCCGGCGTGGGGGTTCGATGACCCCGCGCACGAAAACGAAGAAACCGGTGTCGCTTGAGGCCGCGATGAGCATCTACGACAAATTGCTGCGCGAGAAACTGGCTGACAATTATTACGTGCTCGAAGGCGACAACGTTGTAGCCGCGCCGGCAGCCTCCAACGACTCAACTGGCGCATTCCATCAACCGCAGCTGCTGAACGATATCGATCGTGACGCGGCGTTGGCGCTGATTGAAGACGACGACTGGGTGATGGAAGAGAAGATGGACGGTAAGCGAATTGCTGTCGCCATTAGTGCTTCTGACGTTCACATCTCAAACAAGTCGGCCCGAGCATGCAGCATTCCCGCACCGATCGTAACTGCAATCCAGTCGCTGGCAAGCCTCGAGTATTTGGGTCCTGTGCTCTATGTCGAAGCTGATGGCGAGCTAATAGGTAATAAGTACCATGTGTTCGATATCTTTTCGATCGACGGTGCCGACTTGCGACATTTGCCATATGAGACCCGTGCCGCGCACTACGCGAAGCTGATCGGTCGAAACAAGGCGCTCGCTGGCGGCGTCTTCGACGCTATCTAAGCTGTGGAGACGTTCTATGGAACTGCTGCGAAGCGCTCTGCATTCGAGCGTATCGAAGGTCGGAATGGTGAGGGCGTGGTGTTCAAGCGCCGAGATATGATCTACGCACCTGGTCGTCCTAACGGCGGCGGGCCAGCACTGAAGTTCAAGTTCAGGGCGAGCTCGACGGCGATCTGTCTAGGCGACACCGGAGGCGGTAAGCGCAGCATCAGGCTTGGAATGCTGTCAAGCGATGGTGTTGTTGTCTACGTCGGCAACGTGACTGTGCCACCCAACCAGCCTATTCCAAAAAGTGATGACCTGGTGGAGGTGCTGTATCTCTACCGATATGAGGACGGCTGTCTTTTCCAGCCTGTCTTGAAAGGAGTTCGCGACGACCAGACGCGACAGGACTGCACTCTCGCGCAGGTGAAGCGCATCAAGTTTAAAACTGATTCCGAGATGGACGACGACAAGTAACCTAAGCAAGAACCAGACTCGAAAGTAGCTTTTTCGAGTCAGGCTCCACCCCGCCAGTGCTGCGGGTTTCTGACCATTGTGGTCAATGGCGCTTGTAGCATGTGTTGGCGCGCTCGGTCTGTCCAGACTGATCATCTTCCTTCTTCCCTCCTGCCCTCCTCCCCGACCTCTTGGCCGATACAGCCAAACTGAGCGCGCGCATTCCGCAGTATTCATGTGCAGGCGCTAATCGTTCCGCAGACAGAAGGAAACGGATAACCGGATACATCCCTAAAAGTCCCTAAAAGTCCCTGTTCGACCCATAAAGACCTTAGAAGACCTTGTCCGGGCCTTCGCTTTACGGTACAGTCTGGGAGTAGTCAATATCGTAATCCGCGTAGTTAGGCGGCAATTATCATCAAGAGGGCAATCACATGGGCAGCAATAGGCAGAAGGAAACGCAACTGGTAGTGGGGCTCGACGATGGACACGACACGAACAAGGTATGTTTTGGCTGGGACGCCGACGCAAAGTGCTGGCGCTATGGGTACCACAAGTCCCGCGCTGTAGAAGGTCTTCAGCAGGTCATGTCGATGGGAGGGACTGACCCTGCCGGCGGCGCATATGAGACGTCCGGCAAGCGTTTCACAGTGGCCGGGTCGCAAAACCTCCTCCAGGCCCTGGATACCCGTATGGCCGGGTATCCCCTGTCCGAGCTGAATCGCATCCTCGTCACTCACTCTCTGGCAGCCTGCGGACTCGGTGACACACAGGTCTACCTGATCACCGGACTGCCCGTCGACCAGTATTACAAAAACGGAGCACCTAACCACGAGCTGATCGGAAAGAAGATCGAAAGCCTCGCTACGCCTGTTGCCCGGATCGGGAAAGGCCCGGCGCTGGCGCCGATCGCCGGCCAGAGTGTCGTAAGCGAAGCCACCGCTGCGTTTTACGACGCACTCATTCATCACGACGGCGAATACGACGCCGGAATTGAAGCGATCATCACACGTCGTCCTGTCGCCGTCATGGACCTGGGCGGCAAGACAACTGATCTCGTCGTGGTTGCCGAGAACGTCAGTTCGGTCTACAAGGACCAGAGCGGCACGAAGGACATCGGCGTTCTCCAGCTGCTCGATCAAGTGGCCGAACAGATCAAGTCGGAATTCGGACTGAATGACAATCCGCCACTGCCGTATATCGAAGAGGCCTGCCGCACGAAGAAGTATGAGCTGTTCGGCGAGGACGTCGATGTCTCCCATATCATCGTGGCGGCCTGCCGAGGATACCTTGACCGGGTGAAGAATTTCTTCGTCTCCAAGCTGCGTGACGGTTCAACAGTCGGCGCGGTGATCTTCGTCGGAGGGGGCACCGCACTGATCAAAAGTGCGCTCGGTGAAGAGGCGTTCGCTTCTATCTTCAAGGGCAAGCGCTTCATTGCCATGGACCCGGAATTCGCTAACGCACGCGGGATGTGGAAGTTTGGAATGTATGTGCTTGAAGCCGCAGAGCGTACAATTCAAACCCCGGCCGAGATGCAGGCTGCGCAAGCAAAGCCCTTGCGTGCCAGTACGGTCGCACCTGTATAAAAGGACTAAGTATGGCGAAGGGTAATCCGAATAGCGCTGCAGTTCAGTACAAGGTACTTGTCAAGCCTACGGACATTGGACTGCTCGTGATCAAGCGTATTGAGCGTCCTCATGTCGACAAGAGCGCCGAGCTACGTCGGTTCATCGAACTCGGATACGCGGCTGAACAGGCTGGATTCATCCTGGACGGTACGATTCTTCGCCACGCCGGTCGCATGTGGGACACTCAACCTAGCCTTAACGTCCAGGCACAAACTCCAGTTAGCCAAACTGGGGCGAACCAAGCCGCTGAACCGCAGCATGCACCGGCTCGACGTTCGGCTAAATCTGAGCCTGAATCAGCCCAGGCTATTTCAGGACCACAAGATCCGGTCCCGCTGACTGAGAGTGCAGACAATGCTCCACCCTCGACCTCATCCTTGCGAGGAAAGCTGCGTGGCTTGTCGGGCTAATAGCCTTTGACGAAGTTTCTGGCGGCCTGCGCCGCCTTTTTTTTCGCCTAACGAATTGCGCGGTTTGTGCCCACCGCGACCAAGCTGAGAATTACGGATCAGCATGCCGAACGGACGACCAAACTGGCTTCTGAAACCTGCTTGATCCACGTACAGCGTCTCCGCTTCTAGCCCGCTCTAATCGCCGCCAGGTCACTCGGTAACAGGCACGAGGTTTCCTCTGCTGATGCCGACGTAGAAGTTTTCTAAGTCCCTCCATCCTCCGATCAAGACCCGCTCGATGCCGCGTGTGACCTCCGCCGCACCGTCAAAGAAACGAACCACCATGCCATTGCTGACGTGTCGAAAACGCTTAAAACGCGTCGCCTTGGCTATTTCGAGAAGCTTTGCGAGTGCTGTGCTTGGTGTGCTGGATGGGATCAACTCTGCGGCGCCTGGAGCCGTTGCTGCGGGGGCAGGGCGGGCCTTGTGGTTCTTGTCCGCTGAGGAACGATTGCCGGCCTTTGACGCAGACAGATCAGTGGCCTTCACACGGGCGAGATAAGCGAAGTCGTCCCCGCAGTTCATCAGGAAAAGCAGGTATTTGACTGCACGGCCACCAGTTGCCCCAGCGTTGCGGATCGTGTCGCTTTTAACGGTCCAAACGTCCTGCAGCCGGTGTCCGGTTTGCTTTGCAGCGTTCATCAAAGTTCCAATACCGCGTCCAGTGATGCCCAGCTCGGCTTGCATCGCTTGAAGGTCAGCAGGGACGTTGAATGGTTTTTCGCCCTTGACGTTTTCATCGAAGGCTCCTTTTTGAAGGGAAGCTTCTTTTAAAGAAAAGACCTTGTTAACTTCATATATAACACCGTGGGACAGGCCAGTCTCTTCTTTGCAGTTTTCAGCCTCCGGCGCGTACGGGAGGACAGGGTTATCCACAAGGGTCTTGACCGATTCATGGGATGCGACCTGGGAAGATCGGGGTTCGCACGTCGAGCTCTTTGCCTGTTCCTCGATAGCCCGTCGATGAATGATTGCTAAGGCCTTTGACAATTTGCTACCAGCAGGCAAGGCTGGCATTGGTGCTGCCTGTCGCATCGGCAATTGCTGAGCTGGATTAGTCGCTGACGTTGTTGTAGACAGCGGCGTTGCAGGGGGAATTACGGTACCTTCATCCTTACTAGCGCTTCCCCCGTCATCATTCTGACGGCCCTTTTCTGGAAGGGACATGAGGCGACGCATAGCTGGCGTGAGCAGGTATTCGCGACCATCCCACTCGCCGTTGTTGTTGCGTCCATCATGCGTCGCGCTGGGGACGAGCCAACCCTTCTTCTTCATCATTTTGATTGTGCGCGAAACTGACTTTGTGCTGATGCCAATCCTCGCGGCCGTGCGGTCGACGCGGATCCAGATTGGCTGCTGTGGGTTTTCGATGTTTGCCCTTCGGATGATTTCGAGGAAGGCGATGCGCGTTGTCTCGGTCAACGCCGCGCGGATCTCATGCCTGGCATCAGCAATTGCTACGTGCGAACGGATAGCGCAATTGAACTCGCCGTATTGCTCTAGAAACTCGGTGTATGGCACGTTTGAGCTCATGCCTGACCTCCATTTTCATGAGGGCAGGGGAGGTCGTCCGGACGACCAGAGAGGTTATATATAGGCGAGCAATAGCCCGCCTGTGAAAGACGTAAGCGCACAGGTACTCCTTAGCGGTGTTGCCACCACAAAGTGTTTGACTTAGCTTACATCGGGGGATATAGTGAGGATTCTGAGTCTTCACTAGCGTTCCCCGATGTAAGGAATCTAGGTGTTAAATGAAAAATCCCTGCCGCCAAGCAGGGATTTTTCGTTTCTGGAATGGTTATTTGTCCATGTCTTTTCTCGCAATCTCCGGTAGTATTTTTCTTGAGTGTTCAAACTTTGAACACTCGTAACTCGTTGATTATTAAAGGTTATTTCGATCTTCTTCCGAAAATCAAGGTTCTGTCGTTCTGTTCGCGTACTCGTTCAACCACTGGTGCAAGTCCTTTTCGAACTTTTCGCCATCCAGGTCGCCGGCTTTAATGCTCACCGTAACGGCGTTTGCGGCCTTCTTAGTCGTAAAGACCTCATGGCCATCTCTCGTGATCGTCCGCGTGCTTTGCTTGGGCTTGGCCTTTCGCGAATGCTGCGCGATAGCTTGGAGGATCCACCCCTTTAGCGCATTTTGTTTTGCGACTCCATCAACCAGGCGGCGCACCCCTTGGATGATGATGTCGGAATGCTTGGGATATTCTTTTACGAGCCCTTTGATCGTGTTGCTGGTCGTATAGCTAAACAAGCTTGGCTTCGCCTCTAACATCTCAACTATCGACGCTGGCAACTCGAGCATGTCCAGGCAGCCCGAAACCGCCGAGGGCTGCACTCCGAACATATTTGCTGCCTCGCGTATGGATTTGCAGTATTCCTTGTCTAACGAACGGCGATACATCTTTGCATACTCGTAATCCGACAGTTTTACATTCCCGGTGACAAGTAACATCGACTCGAGTTCGGCTTCACCATCAGTCCGATGCTCAATAAGGGCGTCAATTTCCGTCCAGCCAATCGAAAGTGCGGCGCGTTTGCGGCGATGGCCGGAGATAAGTTCGTACCGGTCGTCGACAATGCGTACCTTAATTGGATCCGCCTGGCTACCGGCCGCCATCGTCTTAGCGAGGGCATCAATTTCTTCCGGGTTGTATTCCAGGCGTGGCTGGAAGGGCGAGTCGTCAACTTCGGACAGAGGGATGCGTTGAACGCGATCTGTTGAGTTTTTCAACTCTTCGATCATCGCGTCACGTTCACTGATAAGCAAATCGCGCTCCGCGATTTGCTGAGTGTACTTGAGGGCTTCGTTGCGGAAGGCGCCGAGCTGACCAGGCATCGTTGTCGGAGGGCGAATTGGGGTGACCGCCGCGATCGGTGCGCCATCGGCTGCACTGGCATCAGTTGACGCCTCTGCTGTAGAAGGAGGCACAGGTTTCTCCCGGCCAATCCCCTCGGTTTTCCTTTTCAGACGTTCTTCAAGCTTACCCATTACGCACCTCGCCTTGTTCGTGAACCAACTGGGGAGCGCTTCACATCAGACGGCGTGACTGGAGTTTCACCCGCATCGGCGAGCCTTGCCTGCCATGCGTTCTGGATTGCAGCATCGATTTCCGCAACAAATCCGTCGAAGGAATCGAAGGCCCGGTTTAGGGTCCGCTGACTTCCTTCGTAGTGCTCGATGTCGTACAGAGTTTGAAATTCTGCACTCGCGTTCTTCACGATGTCGGTATCGATGATTTCAGCTTGAGCGACCAGCTCGTGATAGGTTTGCTTGATCCATTCTTTCACGACAGCAGTAGTAGCGGCCGAGGTCTTGACTTTGGAGAGCACTACCTTGATGAACTCGAAATTCTTATCGATCTGCCGACTCTTGTTGAGCGTCGAGAAGAGTTCAGCGAACTGGCGGAAAAACTGCGTCGAGGACGCAAAATCGAGCGTCTCAGGTGGGACAGGTACGATAAGGCCATCCGTGGCCATAAAGGATGCGATCGCCAAGTAAGACAACGTAGGTGGCGTGTCGATCAAAATCACGTCGTACTCGGCGCGCAGCGGTTCCAGAGCAGTGTCGAGAACCTTCCAGAATTCAAAGTTTGGCTCTGCCGCCTGCTTGTTTGGAAGGTAATAATCCGCACCGAAGAGGGCAGGGCAGGACGGGATCAAATCGATGCCGCTCCAGTAGCTTGGGCGAGGCGCATACCGCAGGTCCTTTTGTTCGCCATAAACTACTGGCATGACCGTCATTTCCTCGCCCACCTCGGCATCAGGGACGTATCCCATCAGCGTGGTCGAACTGGCTTGAGGATCGAGGTCGATCAAAAGTACCTTGTGACCACGTAGGGTAAGACCCTGGGCAAGAGCCACCGTACAGGTGGTTTTGCCGACTCCGCCCTTGAAGTTGCCAACCGCGCACACAATAGCATTCTGGCCTTCGGGGCGACCTTGATACGGACCATTGGCGCGTACAAAGTCTTGGGTCTCCGCAAGCGTGAACATGCGGCTGCGCGCAGTGCCAGTCAGTGTACCTGCCGGGAAGTTATCCTTTTTGCCGCGCGTGCAAAGGTAGTTCAGTGCGGCCCGGTCAATGTTGCAGAGCTTCGCCACCTTGGTGCTCGAAAAAGACGGAGCTACTTTTCTAGGATGTGGCTCTAACAGGTCGTCGCGCAAGTTGACGAGCATATCTTGTGCGCGGTCGGCGATGGTTACCAGCCCGCTAATGCTAACGCGCGACGGCGCCTTGTTGACAGGCTTCAGAGCCATAGAGTGACATTCCTAACAAAGACGTTGGCTTGTCTACGATAAATGGTCGATTTAACGCAAAACCGTAGACAGGAAAATTTCCTAGATACTATACCAACTGCCGTGGGAAAGAAAGTCAATGATGACGATAGAGAAAATCGTCGTGTTCGGCGAAGTAGTACGTGAACAGCAACTGTACCACGGCCTCAACCATGCTTAAAAACGAAAAGTGTTAAAAAAGGCGATCTTCTTAAACTTGCGCTGACACAAGTCCATGCAAGCAAACGAACGCCAACATGGCTTTTCCGAACTAATTTGCCGGGTCAACGCGGCTGACAAGCAAAGAACGCGTGTTTAACCAGAGCAAACTATTTGCTCAACCTAAGCTTGACCGTTGCTCCATCGCAACGCATGCTAGGTCCGTGCGCGAGTCACTCTGCGTTCAAATAGAAGGGCGGGCTTGCGGCATCATGGAAGCCATGCGAGTGACTAATGCCCGAACATCCTCGATGCGAAGATGTGGCTCGTTGGCGAGGAGCTGCTTATACAGAAGGCTGACAATCTGGAGCGCGTCGACCGCCCGTACTGGAAGCGCTACGGCATTGCGGCCGCGCTGGATCACGCGCACGAAGTAGTGGGAGTCCTGAAAGTCTATATGGAGCGATTTGTCGTGTGTGCGACCGTGGCCATCGAACTTCACGCTGGGGACCATGTTCTCGAACAGGGCTAGGGATAGATAGGCCTCCTGAACGGTAAGCTGGACGATGATCTTGTTCTGCCAGTCGAACTCCCGGCGACCCCCGCCCAGCGCCAGCGCCCCTTCGATTTGGATCGTGTGCTGGTTGCTCGAGCGGGTGCGCGCCTCACTCACGCACAGCGCGGCACCGCTGCCGAAAATCTTGAACGAATAATAGGGTGGGTTGACTGGCGCAGCCGGTGCCGGTGCCGGCGCCGCCGCTGTAATGCTGGAGATCACCTGCAGTCCAATGCCACGGAGGTACGATATCGCCCGGGTCCGGTTTCCGGGATTTGCGTTGGCGACCTTGATCATCTCGATGCCGGCCAACCCGTCGAGTTTGGCCGCAGCGATGATGGCGGCCAGATCGAACTGGAAGCCCAGCTGCTCGACTGTGCGGCGCACGCTTGGCGCCAGCGCGTGCACGACGGCGGCGAGCTGCTGGCGGCGCTTGGCCTCGCCGACGGCGAACCATCTAAGGTCGTCGGCGAATGCCTTGCCTTCGGCGGTGCCAACGAGCTGGCGCAGCTGCTCGCTGGTTACGGAGGGAAGCCGGGCGCTGGCCAGCGTCTCGAGGATGATCGACAGCTTCATTTTTTTGGGTCGTCTTTGATGCGTGTGAACTTGTAGTCGGCAGCGGAACGCTCGAGAGCAAGGCCGAGCACGTCCTTCAATTCGTCGGGACTGGCGCCGTTATCTAATTGTGCCTTGGCGAACGTGTTGCGCAAGGTCCGGCCGCCAGCCCGGGACATGTCCAGGCCCGCGCGCTCAAACGTCGCACGGATCTGTTTGTAGACGGTTTTCTTGGTCATTTTGCCGCCCTCGACATTGGCCGGGAACACAAACTCGCCTGGCAGCGCGAGCTGCTTGACCATTCTCTCCCGTTCGTCCAGCCACAGCCGCAGTTCTGCCACGCCTTCGCGGGGCAGGGACGTGACGTGCTCATAGCTGGTGTCGTGTTTCTCCTCAGGCGTAATGGTCAGGTCGATCGAGCCATCTAGCTCCACCTGGTGGCCGACTTCATGCACGAGCAACCCGATCGCTTCGGCAACGCGCAGCCCAGCCAGCGCCATGACGACTTGCATGGCGCGATCGCGCCGGCGCTTCCAGCCATCGAAGGCACTCACGCGGCGCCGGCGCGGCGGATCCGCCGGCAGGGCGTCGAAGAACCGCTGCAGCTGCTCTGGTGAGAGGGTACGGCCAGCGTCATCTTTTGGAAGCTCGGTGCGGTCGGTTGCCACAATTGCCTGCTTTGCGGGATTAGGCGTTACGCCTAAGTGCTGATAGCAGCGTTCCAGGAGGCGCAAGTAGCGGTATTCGATCTTGCTGTTGAGGACCCGCTTACCGCCGTCGACGCGGTTGACGTAGCGAGCCAAGTCTTCGTGGGTCACCGTCGAGAACGTTTTACCATGTTCCGTTATCCACGCCGAGACGTTGGAGAACATGGAAACGTAGGTTCTGGCGGATTCGCTCGAGACCGAACGGAGCATGCCGTCGGCCGGGAGGCGCTGGGCGGTTTTAGCGAAAGCGTCAGTGCCGAGGAATTCCTTGAACGCCTGTACAGGGTCGCTATCCCACGAAGTGATGTTTTTCATGGCCAAAATGGAAATGGATACGTCGCCAAGTATACCACTAAAGGTAATTAACCCACGGATACGGCGCGTTAGCCCCAGCTGTTCGATGGCCGCTGACTTCGGCACAGCAGGGGTCTTCTCTCTGCTCTCTTTTTGCTCTTTTCTCTCTCTAAGCTCTTTTAGCACTGGGGTGGTCGAGTCGTCAGGGGTGTTCGGAATTAGAGTAGACGCGGTGTGTCTGGAGGGTATGGGTTGGTCATACTATCTGTGGGTTTATTACCTTTATTGGCGCCCGATAACCTGCCCCGCTGTGGGGGCGCGATGAATAATGCCCTGCCTATATACTCGGTAAGAGAAGAATCCATACGCCTTTTGGCTACGATTCTGGTCAGTACTTGGCCTAACGGCAGTAACCGGCGTCGCAAGAACAACCTGGTGCTGCGCCACTGTGCAAATAGCCTATCAACTTAACTTCAACTCAATCACCATGTCCGAGCCGACGCCGCCGCAAATCGCACTGACTGTCAACCAGTTCCACGCCTCCGGCGTCACTGCTGTCCTCGAGGCCAATCCACACCTGACGCTGAACGAACTCCGAAACCCTCTGCATGTGGCCGCCGATCTGGCCAGAACAGAATGTCGCCATCCGCACGCCGCGATCCTGGACCTGATGAGTCACATCTGCTCGATGATGCTGCAGCCAGCTGTAGTAACGGCTCCGCTTGCCCCATTCGCAATTTGGGGAGACGGCACTTGCAGCATGGGGCCCGAGCACCTGCAGCCTGAACAGCTGGACTTCATTGCTGGCGTGGCCGACGTGATCACCCACCGCGCTCTGCGCGCGCGTCTGGGCGATCTGGTTTGGCTGAAAGCCAAGCGTCATGGCAACCGGTTCGCGTTGCGCGCCGTCGACGATTACCGGGCAGCTCCGTTGGAACACGCGACCTGGCATACGCACGGTCGCGCTAGTTGGCACCGTGCCCTGCAGCTGGCGGCGTCGCTACGTGGCGCCGCCGGCGACCGCGTTAAAGAGATGGTCGAGGACCTGACAAGCGCATTTTTCGCGCACAAGGATGAGGGCGGGGTTGTGGCGCTGGCCTATCTGCGGCCGCTAGAAGCTGAACGCCTGGGAAAATCTGCTGCGCAGCAAGTTGCCGCACAGTTGGCGCTACTCGCTCGCCGCGAAGCGGACCGGCCTCACCCATTCAACGCCGCTGCTTATTTACACTCGGCCATCGACTGGTTTAGGCGCATTGGTGATAACGCAGGCGAAGCCGCCATGTTGGCCGAACTGGGCGAAACATGGGAACGTCACGGCGACGCCACTGCTGCCGCGTTTGCGCGTCACGGGTTCTATCAAGATGCCATCTCCGCCTACCGCGGCGTCGCCGGCCGCTTTAGAGAAACACACGATATCCGTGCCGCGCTCGAGCGAGCACGTTTGAAATACGAGCAAGCCGGCCGCGACTCCGTTGGCGAGATGATCGCTGTTCCAATGCCAGCCTTCGATGCCACTGACCTGGTGCGCGCCGCAACGGAGCATGTTCAGCATGAGGACCCACTGCAGGCGTTGTACGCCTTCTGCGAGCTCGACACCACTCCGGTGAAGTCCGAGCATATGGCGCGTGCGCAAGCCTCCATGGGCGAGAGCTTCGTGGCGCGCTTGTTTGGTGTCACCACTCTTGACGGCGACGGCCGTGCGATCGTGCGTACTGCAGCGCCGGCGATTGATACGGCTCCGGATGAGAACCCGCGCGTGGCTCAAGAGGCTATGCGCGACTTCGTGCGCGGTGCCGAACTAGTAGCAAGCGCGATGATCTCGCCGGCACTGGCCCAGATCAAGATCGACCACAGCTTTACGATCGACGACTTCCGGATGCTAGCCCTGTGCAGCGGCGTCGTGCCACGCGAACGCGCGAGTATTTTTGGCAAGGCCCTGTACGCGGGCTACTGCCACGACCTCGAACAGGCGCTGCACATTTTAATGCCCCAGTTCGAGCACGTCGTGCGCCAGGCTCTTAAAGGCGCTCATGCGATCACCGCGACGCACGAGGACGGGATCGACATGGAAGTGGCCCTGGCGGCACTTACGGAGCGATCTCAGATGAACGAGGTGTTTGGCGAGGACATGACGTTCGCTATCCGTTGTTTGATGTGCGTCCAGGGCGGCCCCAACCTGCGCAATGCTGTCGCCCATGGACACGCGGGTACCGATGAGTGCGATAGCCCTGCTGGTCTCTACACCTGGTGGTTCCTACTGCGACTGATCGTGAGGCAATATCAGATACGCGCAAGCGAAGCGAGCTCACCGTCCACGGAATTGGCTGCACCATGACCAACAGCGAGAGGAGGCTGCCACGGTTGACATACTAGATTTCCAACGTCACCTCATTTAGGCGCTGACCGCTGGTAGCAAGACGCGCGACATCGCCAACGGCTGCGTTGAACACGGCAGCGAAAGCCGTGATAGCGGCCACGCCACCACCGACAAAATGACTGTGCTAGGACGTGAATGGACACGGTGTCCATCGCGACACCTTTGCAAGTCACTGTTTACAAAGCAACCTTGCATTTCCTGTGGTTAATCGCTTACACGTTTTGGCCGAAAACGAGCATTGATAATCTGAGGCGATAGACTAGACACGGCAAATAAGTTGCTGTACATTAACGCTGTCGGCCTCCGGCATTTTTGTACCCCAATCTGAGCTCCTTTGTCTATGCAGTGCATAGACAAGTGACGACCGTCACTTACTCCTTTTTTAACCCGCCATGCGGAATTTACTAGGAGTAGTGAAAAATGAAAGTCTTGACCCAAGCATCCAAAGCAGCACACCAGTCCATCCTGGAACAACCTCAAGACGGCCAGCGCTACTCGAAATTTCCTGTGCATGAGCTGGAGTTTTGGCAGAAGCTGTTTGCCCTCGCAAAATCGCCGATCAGTGCCCAGGAAGTACTGGACGAGATCGGCGAAATCGAAAACGAACCTTGCATCGAGAATGAGCGCGTTTTCCGTAACGTGCAACAAGCTCGCAGCTTCGCAAGGCTTGCCTTGTTAAACTGATTAGTGCAGGTCGAGCATTAAGCATTTGGCGACAGGAACCTGGCAACCCAGGGTCTTGTCTGCCATTGCCAACGCCATGTTGGCCACGTCGACGAAACCTCTCGCCTTCATCTCTGGATCTGTTTCGCGCATCGTGTTGCTGAACAGGTTCACGAGATTTTCCTCCGACGGACTGTCCGGATCACTAGGCGCTCCTGCCTCACGCAAAAATCGCTCGTATGCGTCCTCTGGCAGGCTATTCAGGTCTGTAGTCATAAAATTCCTTCAAGTAATAATGTCCCCATTGTAGACGCCGGTCCGCGCCACGCAAGTCGACATCTCCATCTCCGTATCTGCCCTGCGAAAG
The DNA here is from genome assembly GCF_056680305.1 of Telluria sp. BA11. Classification (NCBI taxonomy): domain Bacteria; kingdom Pseudomonadati; phylum Pseudomonadota; class Betaproteobacteria; order Burkholderiales; family Oxalobacteraceae; genus Telluria; species Telluria sp. BA11. The sequence continues at coordinate 16,673 of NZ_JBWXQA010000002.1, read as the reverse complement.
CGCAGATCCTTCTCAGGACACCTCTTCTATAGCCGCCCTGCGGCATTTACTGGAGGTCTCATGTATCCAACAAACCCAGTCGTTTTTGTCAAACCGGCTGTGGCCCTGCAGTTGAACTTCTTCGGTGACGTTGACGAGATCGACATCACTCCATCGAGGTCCAGCAAAGCGAAATCGCCGGGCCCCGCGCCCCTCCACGACGCTCCCGCGTCGTCGTCTAAAGCTGTCAAGGCCGCCAAGCCTGGACTGGTTATTCAGACCAAGCCCGCCGCTCCCGTTCCTGCGACACCGGCTCCGGTTGTCCAAGAGTTGTTGGTCGACCCGGATGAGCCGATATCGGTTGATCTGGAAGGGATCGAAGCGAGTGACACGCCAGAGACCATTCTGGCCAAACGCATGTTCCTGCGCATGATGTGGGACATCGAGGGCAAGTCTGAAGATGTCGAACCTGACCTATTCGGCCAAAGCTCGTTGGCAAGTCATAAAACGAGTCAATCGGACCTGAATCGTCTCGACGCACTGGTCTGGCTCTACAGTCTCAATCCAGATGGGAGCCTCGTCAGTATCGAATGGGTTTGCGATGTGCTGGGCTTCGACCCACACGGCGTGCGCCGGATCGTAGGCCGTAGTCTCCGTAAGGAACTCAAGCGCCTGATGAACCTTCTGTCGACCATGCTAGGTGCGCATCACGCACAGGTATGCGAAGACAAAATCTCCGACTACCTCGACATCTCCAACTGGAGCACCAACTGAGCTGGGCTTCCTGCTACCGGCCAACATTCTGCAACCATTTTTAAGAAATCGCCCATGAACAGCACGTTCGCATCCTTGTTTGCGCAGGCGCCCGGCCTGGCCAGCTCCTTCAATGACATCTTCAACGATACCGCCGCAGTTCCAGTCGCGCCGCCGACGCCGGCAGCACTGCCAGCGCCGCGCCCGACCCCTTCAACCAAAGCTGGCGAGTAGCGCTTCCCAGCCGCACGAAACCACATTCGATTTTCCGCCGCTCCTGAAAAGGGGCGGCAAACCATACCCGTTCATCCATGCCGCCGGCATCGATGAGCCATGCGCTCTCCCCATTCAAACGCCGATCTTCGGCATCTATGGGAGTATTTACAATGATAATTCTGCATGCCTCGGATCTGCACTACTCACCGGGCAATCTGGTTGAAGCGGATCGATGCTTCGGCCATGCAGTCGAACAAGCAATCGATAATGGCGTTGCTGTTGCGATCCTCACGGGCGACCTGACAGACCATGCACTTGAAGGCCACTCGCCGGCATTGTTGGCGCTTGCAAAACGCATCAAGCAACTGGCGGACCACTGCCCGGTATTTCTGCTGCAGGGCACCTTCTCTCACGAGCCGGTGGGTCTGCTCAAAATGCTCGAGATGATAGGCGCCCGTCATCCAATCATCGTCTCCGACAAGATCGGCATGATCGGCCTGGCGCAAGGGAAGTGGATCGAGTACGACCCGACCTACACCGACGTGCAATACGACCTGGTCATTACCAGCGTGCCGACCGTGAACAAAGCTGAACTGGCTTTGGTCGTAGGCGCAGACAACGCAAGTACCGAAATGGGTAACCACCTGGCCGCGCTTCTCGGGCTGTTCGGACCAGCTAATGCTGCGCTGCGCCGCCGGGGTATTCCCACGGTACTGGCCAGTCACGGCACCGTCGATGGCTCGATGAATGAATCAGGCGTGCCGATGGCAGGCCTCGATCACGAGTTTTCGCTTGGTGCGTTGTTCTCAGCCGGCACCAGCGCCACCATGCTCGGCCACATACACATGCACCAGCAATGGACGCGTGAACACGAGGGTCGGACACAGACCATCGCCTATCCGGGATCGATTGGGCGCTACCACTACGGGGAACTGGGGGAGAAGTACTGCCTCATTTGGGAAGTCAAAGCCGACACGGCTTACTTCACCCCTGTGCAAACACCGTCAAAGCGCATGATCGAAATCGCGTTCGAAGGAGTTCCGGACCTGGAGCAGCTGGCCACCGTAGCGGAGCAATGCCGCGGTGCCTTTGTTCGGGTCCGATACTCCGTCGACGAAGAGTTCGTGAAGACTGTCGATCGGCAAGCCATCAAGCAGATCCTGAGCACGGCCGCGGAAGTGAAGATCGAGGGCGAAGTTCTCACGATCCAGCGCCAGCGGTGCGCCGGTATCTCGACGCTGACCTCGGTCGGCGATCGGTTTATGAAATGGTGCGAGTTCACGAAAACGCCCACGGACGGGCTGGCCGAAAGGCTCGCAATGCTACAAACCATGGCGCCGGAAGATATCGCAAGTTCCTTCGCGCTCACCAACAAACGCCCTGGGGTTGCGGTACCTGCAACAACAGGACAGACATCCCAAGCAATCCAGCCAGAACCTGATTTCGTAGATTTCAGGTTCTAACCTTATCCCACTGCAATCTATGACGCGGCCGCCCTCAAGCGGCCGTTTGTCTATCAGGAGAAAAATCATGGCAATGCACCGAGTAATCTTTGAACACGAAGTTGAAGCCGACTCGCCAGAGGACGCTGCAATCATGGTTCGCGACATGCTCAAATCGAGCTCATCAGCAAGCGTCTTCCTCGTGGACGTCGCCGGCGGCAAGGTCGTCGTCGATACCGAGGATGGCAATGAAGCGGTGATACGCGACGATCGCAAGCGTATCGGCCCTATGGTCATGCGCCGAGAAGGCCCGACCGGTGTAGTGACCTCGCCAGTAATGGCCGAGTTCTACGGCCACGACAAGATCGACAGCAAGACCGACATCGAGCAGGTCAACGGCAAGTGGTTGCGGCTGCGGGGTTTCGGTCCCGAGGCCTACTACGAACTGGTCGGCTTGGATGGCATCGAAAGCGATCCGTTTGCAGTCATCACGGTCAACCGCCTGTTCGCCTCCAACGACAAGCATCCGGCGACGCATCTCGCGCTGGCGGCCTACGCCCATAACGCAAAACACTAAGCGCCGCTTGCGGCAATGACACTGGAAACCGAGGCAATCATGATTCAAGCAATTATCGAAGCGTTCAAGCGCGAAATCACGAAGTACAACCTGGAGCTGCTGCAGCGCTACCCGAAGGATCTGGAAATCGACATGGCGATGCTGGAACACTTCATTTCGCCTGGCCTGAAATACGCGTGGATGGTTGGCGACAGCCACACCCATTCGGCGCCGCTTGGCGTGCACCAAGAGCGGAACGAGCTTCCGACGTACGTCACTCGGCTATCCAACAACGACCGTTTCTACCTGCTCTCGATCGGTAACGGCCCGACGCAGTTCACGCTGAAAGAAGTGGACCGCGCCGCGTTCGCTGCATTGGTAAACACGCCGATCCCGTACAAGATGACCGGTAGCTTTGATTCATTCTGGCTGTATCGAAATGAGTCGCGAGTAGGTAACTGCGTCGTGACCCGCGAGGGCACGTACGAAAAGCCGATGTACAAGATTGCGCTCACGCCGGTGGCTGGCATCAGCAAACTCGACCGCGCCGCCTTGCAAGAATGGGGGCAGCAAGCAGTCGTAAAGAAAACTGGCTCGCTGTTTGCACCTAGTCAGGTCGAATGGCAGGACGAAATCAAACTGCAGCTCGCTGCGTAATCCCCGGACCCGGCACCAACCCTCATGGGTGGTGCCGGGCGCCACCTCCAAGTTACTTGCTTTTCGATGATGCGCATCGATGAGCACAGCTCAAGCTTTTTCCCCGCCGACCTCCGGCATTCATCCCACGCCTTGCGCGTTCCCCTGCAACTCGCCGTCTTACGGCAGATCCTTGGAGCAAATTATGTTCGACCAAAACGATATCAACCTCATTGCCGCTGTCATTGGCATGGTCACTACGATCTTCACCGCGATCGCTGGCCAAGCTATTCGCGGCCGCAAGCAACTGCAAGAAAAGCTGGACATCGCATATGACGACATTGCCTACCTTTTGCAGGTGGAAGCGTTGCATTGTGAGCGCCACAAAGAACTGAGCCGTGCAAGTTTCAAACTGCGCGTCCGCAAAGAAGTAAGCGCAACGGGCATGTCCTGGAGTGGCAGATTCACGCCAGGCCGCGTTCGCTCCTCTCGTTCCGGCCGCGCGCTCTCAACTACCGTCAGCGCACGCATCATCGTGCTGACCAAGATGACGCTGCACGCAGCCCTGCACGCAGTCGCCTACCTGGCACACAACGTCCCACGCTGGTTCGATGTGACCCTAGTGACCGTCGAAAACGGCGTGATGAAAACGATCGCTGGCCGACTCGCCGCTACGCGTAAAGCCTGATCGCCCTGCAATTGATCTTCCCTGCAACGGCCCGCCTTCGCGCGGGCCGATTCCTTTAACCGTACCCACGGAATCGACACGATGAACAATCTCTCGCTACTCGCAGCACCAGCCGGCGCGACACTGCAATCAGCTGCGCCAACTCCCGAACCACTCTCAACAATTTTTGACCGTTACGCCCACTCGGTGATCGGTTGCTATGCGCGGCACTACGATACCGTCGAGGTGCATGGCGTACGCAATTTTGCATCCGGTGCCGATAACGCAACCTGCTACGAAATCGACAACCTCATGCCGACATCCTTCTCCGTTTATGTGCACCTTAAGGATGGAGGGCTCGACTGTGTTGGTGATTTTGGTAATTACGCTGACGCCGTCCAGTACAGTGCGGAAGTGAGTGCGGAATATGGGTGGCCTGTATGGAACCAGGTGCTCAACCAGCATCGCACTACCGACTACGCAAAACTGCAATAACCCGCCTGCCTGCCGACATCATGTCGGTAGGTGTCGCGGCCTTTCCTTGCTTAGATGCACGAACCTGATATGATGGCCCTTGTCGCTCTGCGGCATTGTTGTGCCTCTCCCATTCCTGCTTCCCGATTCTCCTATCGGCAAGCTGCACGCCAGCTGACTCCATTGTTAACACCGCTATGCGGGATGGAGCCACTTTGAAACCACTAAAATTAACGCTGCAAGGCTTCACAGGCATCTTCGCTGCCTTTGGCCGTGACAGCCTCGTACTCGATCTTCAAACAATCCCTCAAGACGCGGCACTCGTCGCACTGGTCGGCCCTAACGGCGCCGGCAAGAGCACGATCCTCGACTCGCTTCACCCTTACCGTGTCATGCCCTCGCGCTCGAGCACCTTGGGGCCAGGCGGCTTCTCGTACTGGACTCAGATCACCGGTGCCACAGCGATGAAGGAACTGTTTTGGGAAAACGATGGCACTCGCTACCGCACGCTGCTGTCCTTCAAGACTACTGGCAAAACCCAAAAGTCCGATTGCTACCTGTTTCAACAGGCAGTTGGAAGTGACGACTGGAGTCCGGTACAGCTCGCAGATGGCACGATCTCCGATGGGAAGTCGTCCACCTACGATCATTGTGTAGACACGATCCTGGGGCCGCCTGAGAAGTTCTTCACGGCGCATTTTTCGGCGCAGGGAAGAAAGACGATTGCTTCGTATGGAGCGGGTGACATCAAGTCGATTCTGGCTTCGGTGCTCAACCTGCAAGGCTACCGCGAACTGGCTGCGAAAGCAGGACAGGTGGGGAAGTACCTCCGCCAGCAGCTCGAGGGCCTTAACAGCGAACTGGCTGAGGCCCGGGACCATGACAACACCGCGGCCGTCTTGGCGGGTGAGGTCACAAGGGTGCAAGGGCTAATTGCTACCAGCGGCGCCGATGAGGAAACCGCTCAAGCAAACGTCAATGGTACGCGTGAGGCTTTAGCTGGGCTGATGGCCAAGCGCGATGCCCAAGCAAACACCGCTGACGAAGTTCGTTTCCTGAACGAGCAAATCGGTAGCGTTTCCGAAAAGGCAGCCAGCGGTAAGGCAAGCGCCAGCGCTCAGTTCTCCCGAGAGCAGGACCGGCATCAAACCGATGCTACAAGCGCCAAAGCTGCAATCGTCACTGCGCAAACCAGTCTCCAGTCGAGCGAAGCGGAAACGCGCCGACTCAACGCGGTGCTGGAAGACAAGGATGCGATCGCTCAAGCGGTAGCACGCCTGCCAGGTCACACGAGCCTCATCGAGCAGCTTGACGCTTCGATTGATGCGAACCAGTCCACTTTAGCTGGCGCTGCAGCCATGCGTGCCGAGCTGAACGCACTAACGGCAAAGCAAGCAAAGCTGTCGAGCGAAGGGCAAGCGAAGACCATCGTCATCAAGAACCTCACGGAGACTGCTGCGCTGGTTGAGCAGGTTCCGTGCAAAGGGTCAGAGATGCAGCTGGCATGCCCCTTGATGGCCCAGGCAAATGCAGCAAAGCGCGACGTTCCGGTTCACCAGGCCGAACAAAGTGCCAAGCGTGCGGAGTATCAAGAGACAGCTTCGAAATTGAAGGACGTCCAATCCATCGTGGCCAGCTTCGACATTGTTGAAGCGAAAGTGCGTGAGGCGCAGAAGGAGCGGAGGATCGCTGCTGCTGCCCTGGATGCTGACAACCGTATTGCTGCGAGAGGCCCGCTCATCGTCGACGCGGAAGCGCGCCTGCCGATATTGGTCCGAGCGATCGAGGAACAGCGACAAATCATCGTCACTGAAACCGAGCGCCTGACAAAAGCAACAGCCGCACTTGCGGCGATTGAATCTGAGAAGGCGCAGGCCCTGACCCAGATCGATACAACGGCACAAGCTGAAAAGAAAGTGCTCGAAGACCGTCTCGCGACACTGGAAAAACCAGTAAGCGACGCTGAGGTAGAGGCATACCAAAGTGCGGTCTCACGTGCCGGCGATGCATTAGTCCAGGCTCAAGCCAGAGCTAGTGCACTCGTCGAACAGAAAGTAACTTTGATGGGAAAGCTTGAAGCAGTGCGTGCACTGGCTGCGCGCTCCGGACAGGTGAAAGAGCAAGCTGAGCGACTGCAGGAAGAAATCGCGAAGTGGCGACTCGCTGAAAAGGGCTTGGGCAACGATGGGTGCGTGGCGTTGAGTATTGACGACTCGGGTCCGGAAATCGCTGCCATCTGCAACAGCCTTCTCTTGGACTGCTTCAACGGACGCTTTGTAGTGCGCCTGGATACGCAGACCGAGACGAAAGCCGGGATGATGAAGGAGACTTTCGATGTGAAGGTATTCGACGGACACCGTGGCACTGAAAAATCTTTGGGCGATATGTCAGGGGGCGAGGAGATTCTTGTCAATGAGTGTTTGACCCGCTCCGTGGCACTGTACGCCTCGCAATCGAGCAGCACCCGCTGTGAGACCCTGTTCACCGACGAAACCGACGGCGCACTGGATCCCGAAGCCAAGCGCACGTTCATGCAGATGAAGCGTGCCGTCCTCAAACAAGGCGGCTATGGTCGAGAGTTCTTCATCAGCCACACGGCAGAATTGTGGGAGATGGCAGATTACAAAATCATGGTAGCTGAACTGTAAAACCAACAACCCGGCGCGAAAGCGTCGGGTTTTCCCTGCGAGCCAAACAGACCACTTCTAATTCTCAAAGATTTCCTGTAAGATATTTCTGTCGGTCTCCGGCATTGTTGTACACCTTTCAGCTGTTCGATACGTCCGTATCGGAGAGCTATCAAAAAATGCTCACTCCTTGATACCGCCGAACTTCGGCATACCTGGAGAATCCCATGAGCCTTAATCCTCAGGCCCCTAAAAAGCCCGATGACTTCGCATTCGCACTGCTGAGTTTTCCTTTTGACACCCTTGAAGCAATTGGCAGCCGCATCGCCTCTGCCGCCTCTGCCTTCACCAGCAAATCAAAGCAGCAGCCGAAGGAATCAGAATCGGCGCAAGTGGTCGAGCGCATGCCCGACATCACTGCCAACCAGCAGTACATGATCGCCGATCGTGTCTACCGCACGGAAGTGCGTGGCCACAACGTCAGCTTTTACCAGTACCACGCCGCGAAGATAATTCGCATCACCTGCCGTGAACTGCGTCACCTCAAACCTATCGATTTCACGCCAGCCATCGCCGAAGGCGCTGCCTTGGTGTACGACATCGACGGTGCGATTCAGTGGGTCCGACAAAACGGGCTCGAATCGAACGCGGCAAAGCGGGCGGCGGCGCCGTCAGCGGCGCCCCGCGCAAGCAAAGAGGCGGTCAAAACTGCGGAATCGAAAGACGACCTGGTACACGCCAAGCCGGCAGTTTCGGCCGCGGCGGCGGCTCCTCTGAACATCACTCCCGCCACCGGCAACAAGAGCATGCCTTTCACCGGGAAAATTGCTTCCTTCGGCGTAACGGAAATCAAGATCGAGGGGCGCAAACCCTACTCGACCTACGCGATGACCTTGCAGTCGGAGACTGGCACCTACAAGAAACAATTCATCGGTGAACATCTCGCTGACCTGGTAGCCGACCACGGTCTGCGTGAAGGCCAGTTGGTCCGTCTGCAGCTGTTGGGCAAACACCATTTCGAAGTCACTGAGAACGGCAAAGTGGAACAACGCTCCCGCAATCACTATGCAATCCAAACCCTTTAAAAATCTAGGAACTACTCATGGCATCAGTCAATAAAGTAATCATCGTGGGCAACTTGGGCCGCGACCCTGAAATGCGGTACATGCCTAGCGGCGATGCGATTGCAAATATCGCGGTGGCCACCTCGTACAAGTCGAAGGACCGCAACACTGGCGAGCAGAAAGAGCTCACCGAGTGGCATCGCATTTCGTTCTTCGGCCGGTTGGCTGAAATCGCCGGCGAATACCTGAAGAAGGGGTCATCGGTCTACGTCGAGGGCCGCCTGCAGACGCGCAAGTACACCGACAAAGACGGCATCGAGCGCTACGCGACGGACGTCATTGCCGAGAACATGCAGATGCTCGGCAGCCGCTCCGGTGGCGACGACGGTGCAGGCGATCACGACGGCGGATATGAACCGCAGCAGCGCCAGGCTCCACGCCAGGCTCCGCGTCAAGCGCCAGCAGCACCGGCACCGGCACCGGCACCGCGCCCACAACAGCAACGTCCAGCCCAAAACTTCTCGGAAATGGACGACGAAATTCCATTTTGACAACATTAATTAACTTGTAACAACTTCCGGATTTGGTGTCGCCCTCGGGCGGCACCACGGAAACCTTCACGGTTTTCTTGAGATGCCCATGTCTCACGAAAGCCTCTATCGACAGAGTGCCTAACCCAATTTTATTCGCCACAACGTGGCAGTGAGGGCATATGGGAATCGACTTTTCAAAGGTGGACTGGGAGAAAAAACTGGTCGCCGCAGGTATTGATAGAAATTGCTTAACGTTGAACAAGGCCGGCCCGTGCCCGCTCTGCTTCGATGGAAAGCGCGGAGGCAAACGCTTCCGCTTCGACAACAAAGGTGGTCTAGGGACCTGGTTCTGCCAGCAGTGCGGCGCCGGAAACGGCTACACGATGATCGAGCGTTACTCAGGCATGTCCAAGGTGGAGATACTTAAGTTTCTCGATGACGGCAATTGCGGGATCAGCTCGGAAACGCCAATCAAACGCTTCACGTTCGAGGACACTGATTTTAGTCCAGAACAGGTGAAGAAGAATCGCAGCAAGCTCGTTGAGGTGTCATCCGGCACTCTCTCTCTAGCAGGCGATGATCCAGTCTCGTTGTATTTGGCCAAACGGGTACCGGGTTGTGATCGGAGCAGAATTAGCGAGGATATACGCTTTCATCCTGGCCTTAAATTTTACGAAGAAGGCGAGGGCGGCCGCTTCATCAACCGCGGCACTTTCCCAACGATGGTGGCGCGGGCGGTCGACGCAGCTGGCAAGCCAATCACGCTTCATCGAACGTACCTAACCCTGAAAGGGGAGAAGGCACCGCTTGGGGACCCAAAGAAGCAAATGAAGGGAATTCGGAAACTCGATGGCGCTGCAATTCGCATCGTCAACGTGCCGGAAAGTCGCACGCTTGGGCTGACAGAGGGGATCGAAACCGGACTGGCTGTCGCAACCGGATATCGTTACCGCATCAACGTCTGGTCTTTGCTCAACTGCGGCAATCTGGCGCTGGCCGACATTCCAGAGGGCAGGTTCGACAAGATCGTGATCTTTGCTGATCACGACTATATCGACACGAAAAAGCAATATCGACCAGGCGAGCACTTCGCTCATCTCCTCAGGGAGCGGCTGGAGAAAAAGGGCTACGAAGTCGAAATCAAGATCCCGCTCAAAGAGGGGACAGATTTTGCTGACGTTTGGCTTGCTATCCACGATGAGCAGCAGAAAGGCGCTCCCAACGGGGCGAAGACACAGGTTCCAATCCAGCCTGCCATGCAATCACGGCCTCATGTACGCCAACAATCGCCAGCGTATGCGTAGCCAACAACTTTAACCCACCGGACAGGCCCTTTTTTTTGGGCCTGTCTGTTGCCTTGTGGAATATTAGGTGTACAATTCGTATGGTCGGTTTTCGGCATTTTTGTACAAGCTTCCAGTGCTCTCGTAAGCACTATACGAATTCCAGCGCCTGTTGGACTTCGCACTACAATCCTCGCGCCCTAGGGCCACAAAGTAACTTTCCGCTTACCGGTTTCCATCGGCAAGCCACTTGCGCTTACTCCTTTTTTTCTCACCGCTTAGCGGGATTTATTAGGAGCTTTTCATGAACCACAATTACCAACTGGCCACAAGTCTCAAAACCACTGGCTGGAATCCAAGTTTCGATGTCAATGCAAAGAACGACTATGGCATGACTCCAACGGAAGTTGCGCTGCAGGCCGGTAATTTGAGTGAGTTCGTGGAAATCACCTCTCACCCAGAATTCGAGCCAGCAAGCATGGGCCGTGTTCGTCTGTTTATGGACATCTGCCGCCGTGAGTCCGAAAGCCACTACAAAGCAATCAAGCAATCTTTCGACGCAATGTTCAAGTACGACACTTCGGTTCGTTCTTACGTGAAACTGGCGTAACTGTCAGGCTGGCGCATCTCCCCGATGCGCCAGCATCTCCCCGCTCTTCCTCCCGCTTTCCACACCCGCTGGAAAGCCAATACGGCTTACTCCTTTTATCCCCGTCGCTTTGCGGCATTTATTTGGAGTAGTTCACATGTACAACACCCTCGACCTCAGCAATGAGCAAGACTTCCTGCAATTCTGCGATTCCATCGATCTGACCTCAGTCGCCGGCGCCACCTTCCAGGTCGGCTCGGAAGTCACTGGCATTATCGAAGCGTAATTCCCACCGCAAGACCACAACGAACAGCCTTATCAGCCCGTTCACGCTCCAACTGTAAGACCTCAACAAGACACCGTACTCGGCGTCACGTCACTTTGCACAACTAACCTTCAAAGGGAAATCATGAAAAAAGAAGTAAGCACTATCGAGCAACGTTACAGCTCTGTCGTCTCTTTCATCGTCGCGCTGCCACTGTGCGCTTTGATTTGGATTGCACTGAAAATTGTATGGCCGATCTTGCGCTTTTGTGCAAAGTTGATCTGGAAACAAGTCATTAAGGCACTGTCGAAATCGCAGGTTGTGAAACCCGCCAAACCGACTTTGTACACCCCGCCAGTCTTCAAGGATGCTCCGAACTTGGCCCGCGCCAAGCAGGTCCGCTTCTAAGCCATTCCACTGCAACGGCCTGTCTTATGACAGGCCGATCTTTTTGTCTGAAGGAACATTATGAATAAAGTTTTCTCGTTAGTATTTATCTTCGCAGTCGCTGCAGCGGCTTCGATAGGCGCAGCAAGCGCCAAGGACGTGATTGCCACCATTATCAACGTGTCACCGATCTATACTGACCGGGTACAGCACCAGCAGGTCTGTGACCAGGCGTATGACCAGCCTCAGCAGGTTAGCGCGGTCAATCCGGGCAGCGTAATCGGCGGTATCGCTGGCGCCCTCCTGGGCAGCCAGGCCGGTGGTGGTAACGGCAAGTTGGCTCTGACGGCGCTTGGCGCGGTCACGGGCGCAATGACCGGCGATCGCGTCATGCAGCAGCAGCGCAATCAGCCGCAGCAGCTCTGTCGCGTTGTACAGCGTGTTGAGCAGCAGATCAGCAGCTACCGCGTTACGTACCAGTACCAGCAGGAGACTTATCAGTCGGTCCTTCCCTACGACCCCAGCCGGGGCGGGGCAGTGACTAACCTTCCGGCACAGATGAGCCTGAGCTTGCGATAGCAAGCACAGGAATCGTTCCGGTTTGAAGAAGCCCGACCCATCCCGCAAGGGAGGGTCGGGCTTTTTTCGTTTACGGTGCCCGTCCGGCCGCCCTAGTCACATCCGCGACGCCGCATAAATAAATTGATGGGAAACGGCAACGGTCGTTGAAAAACGCAAATAACGAGCGTTTCTCCTACAAAACATTTTGTGGTTATTTGATAGAATCTCTCTTAGCTGATCAGCGCACGCAAGCGATAGGATTCTGGGCACAAAAAAGCCCCTGTTGGTCAGGGGCTGTGTCTTCAGGTTTAAATGGGTCTTTCAGTTAAGGCAGTGGGTGCATGTGTGGCGAACGAAATGCGCTTCTACCAGATGGGGTAGCCGGCACTTCCTGCAGCGCATTACCTTCACGTTACCAGTGGGGAATTTTGATGCACCGCCACGGGGAATTTCTCGCCATCCGATGCTAAATCCATTCCCGGCCAGGAGTGCAAAGCGTTCAGGACTGATGAGAGCTTCACCGCCACACGTGCCGAGATAGTTGTTATAGCTCAGCGTAAATGCGATACCGTGTGCGTCTGGGAGCGGCTCGTGGTGCTCACGATAAGCAGCGTACATCAAGAGAAGTAACGCCGAGTGTAGGCGTAGTGTACGGTTACCGAGGAACCACTCATGGTTGGTCGGTGTTTGGCCAGACTGGGACTGCGATCCAGTAACGCTTTTGTAGATCGCGCGCGAATCAGCGGGCTTGGTACGGGCAACGGAAGTCAGTGTTACTGCGCGGGCCCCCATGGCGGCGCACGCCTGTGCAATCGCTACTTTCGATGCGTATGAAGCGCTGGCCTTGTGGTCCAGATTACCTGTTGTGCTCTGCATGTTGGTGCTTAAAGTGATGTGATCGGTAGATGTTCCGAAAAGGACTCGAGCAGGACGCGCATCATCGCATCCTCGCTGCCGGATCCTTCGAGAACGGCCATGAAATCAGCGCTTGCGATACGCAGCAAGAAGATCGGCACACCCGTCATAAGTAGCGCGTGCAGTTTTGCCTTGTCCATCGTCGCCAGCTTCTTGAGCGTCTCAGCGCTCACTCCAAAGATAGCCGGCGCCAGCGGGTCTTGGTACTCCACCATCGCCATCATTGCGTCAATCACAGCGAAGTTTGCTATCTCAACCTTCTTACGCGCGAAGGTGTGAGTGTCGAAAACCGCCTTAGATACCGGTATGTTGTGGTCTTTCACGTTGGCTCCTATGCCCCTGCTTTCGACAGCTGCTGGCCGAACAAAACGAATGTTTCGCCAAGCGACGTAATTGCCGATTTCACAGCGGGATCTTTATCCGAAAGTGACTTGAGTAACGCGATAGGGAACTGCGCGATCAGCGCATCGGCCTGCTCTCGCATCGCCATGAATTGCGATGCGCCGGCGCTGGTCTGCTGTACTGCTTCCTGGAGTTTTTTCTGCTTTTCGGCGAGCGAATCAATATCGGCCACAACTGACTCGCGGTAAGCGTCGTCCCACCACCGTCTTGAGCCGCGTGTCGATTTAGTCGAAGATGGCATCACACCGCTGGGAAGCGGCGTGTTGTTCAAGCAGGCTTGATCTGCTGGGGGCAATTCCAGGGCAGTAGCTCGTCAACGCGGTTGACGGGATGGTCGGCGATCTGCGTCAGCACATGGCGCAACCAGGCTTCGGGGTCGACCCCGTTCAGCTTGGCCGTGCCGATCAGCGAGTAGATGGCGGCGGCACGCTCGCCGCCGCTGTCGGCGCCAGCGAACAGGTAGTTGCGCCGGCCGATGGCGATGCCGCGCAGTGCCCGCTCGGCTGCCGAGTTGTCGATCTCGATGACGCCGTTGTCGCAGTAGCGCAGCAGTGCCGGCCACAGATTCAGGGCGTACAGGATGGCCGCCGACGTGTCGGATTTGCGCGAGAGCTTTTCAAGCGAGGCGCGCAGCCATTGCTCCAGGTCGTCGAGTAACGGCCGCGCGCGCGCCTGGCGCACCGACCGGCGCTCGTCGGGTGGTTTGCCGCGGATTTCGGCCTCGATCAGATACAGTTCGGCGATGCGGCATAGCGCCTCAGTCGTGAGCGGCGAAGGCCGCGCCACGTGCAGGTCGTGGAACTTGCGGCGCGCGTGCGCCCAGCATGCCGCCTCCGCGATCTCGCCGTCTTCATACAGGGCGTTGAAGCCGGCGTAAGCGTCAGCCTGCAGCACGCCCTCGAACTTGGCTAGGTGCGTTTGCGGATGGATGCCCTTGCGGTCTGGCGAGTAGGCGAACCAGGCTGCCGGTGGGCTCAAGTCACCGGCCGGACGGTCGTCCCGCACATAGGTCCAGAGGCGTCCGGTCTTCGTTTTTCCATTGCCTGGCGCGAGCACCGGTACTGGCGTGTCGTCAGCATGCAGCTTATCTGCAGCCAAGACGTGCTTGCGGATCGCGTCGACCAGTGGGCGCAGCAGCGCGCTGGCGGCGCCGACCCAACTGGCCAGCAGTGCCCGGTCCAGATCGATGCCTTCGCGCGCATAAATCACGGACTGGCGGTACAGCGGCAAGTGGTCCGCGAACTTAGCGACGAGCACATGAGCCAGCAAGCCAGGGCCGGCGATGCCGCGCTCGATCGGACGGCTCGGCGCTGGCGCCTGCACGATGGTATCGCAGCAGCCGCATGCCAATTTAGGGCGCACATGGCGGATCACGCGGAAGCTGGCCGGCACGAACTCGAGCTGCTCGGATACATCTTCACCCAGCTGCTTCAGATTTCCGCCACAGGCAGGGCAATCTGTCGTCGTCGGCAGATACACTTTTTCATCGCGCGGCAGATGCTCGGGCAGCGCTTTGCGCGGCGCACGCTGACGCGGCGCTCGATCGGCGGGCGGCATTTCCCGTTCGGCCTCGGCGTCGTCGGCCTGCAGATCTTCCAGCTGCAATTCAAGCTGTTCGATCTGGTGGTCGAGCTTCTCGGACTTGCGACCGAACTGCATGCGCCGCAGTTTCGCGATCCACAATTTCAGATGCTCGATCTCGGCCTCGCGCGTGTTCAACCGCGCTTGCAGTCCCAGGATTTGTTCATCGCGCGCCAGCAGCAGGGCCTTCAGGGCATCGATGTCATTGGGGAATTTGGCGGCGGTCAGCATGGGGCTGAGTTTACGCGAGGCCGCAGACGTTTACAAGCCTGACGTTGGACGCCAGGTACGCTCCGGCCGGCGCCAGTCGATTCCTTCAAGCAGCATCGACAATTGCGCCTGACTCAGACAGACGCTGCCGCTGTTTGCCTGCGGCCAGACGAAGCGGCCGCGTTCAAGTCGCTTTGCCAGCAGACACAGGCCATCGCCGGACCACCATAGCACCTTGAGCATGTCGCCACGCCGGCCACGAAACACGAACACATGGCCGCAGTACGGATCTTCGGCCAACGCAGTTTCGACCCTGGCAGCCAGGCCGTTCATCCCGGCACGCATATCGGTGATGCCGGCGGCAAGCCAGATCTTCGTGCCAGCTGGAAGGCCGATCATGTACGCAGACTGTTGAGAACGAGTTGGAGCAGCGCCGCATCGGCGCCAGTGCTGACACGCACTACTGCGTCGGCAATGACGATCTCGATAACACGTGCTGACGCCATGGTGCCTGAAAGTGCCGGTAGCGTCGGAGTGCTCTGCACCACAACGGGCAGCAGTTGCGCAGACTGCGGTCCTGGTTCGGTCAACAGGCCGGCGCGCAGGTCACGTCTCCATTTGAACAACATGTTCGCGTTGAGCCCATGTTGCTGCGCCAGTTTCGACACCGATACACCTGGCTCGCAGGCGGCAGTGGCCAGGCGGTGCTTGAACTCGGCCGGATAGTTCGGACGTCCCTTGCGGTTGTTCGACCCGCCAACAGTGTCCATAGTAGTTCCCATCAAAAAAGTAACGGGAACTACTTTCGCAGAGTGAAATGGCTACGTACAGACGGTGGTGGGAGGACGCTTACCGATCGTCGAACGCGGTAAGAGTGACACTGTAGCTATACCAGCAGTGTACAAAGATGGAATGCTGGAGGTATCGAACGGCTTCGGCACCTCCAAAGTCAGTTACGTGAAAGACACGGACGCCTTGCTAATGCCCACCATGGGCGGTTCGATCGAGTATCGCCGCGTCAAATGAAGCACACCCAGAGCGCACCAAATAGGCTGACGACTTGCCAAGAGCAGTCGATCAGCGGTGCGCGAAAGTTTTCCATCGGGAATTATTCGTGTACAATTGCCATGTCGCCATGCGGCATTTTTGTAAATTTCAACTTCTCTTTGCGTTGCGCATAGACGAGTTCATCAAGACTCCCAGTTTTCTTTACCGCCCCGCGGTATACCTGTTCGAATAGAACTTACCTCTGCAATTCTCGCGTCGCCGGAACCCCTTCCGGCACGGATGGAGGCTCCTGTGCGCATTCCAGGAGCACTTCATGAAACTCAAAAACCGCAACCCTGCAAATTTTGTTGGCCGGATCATCATCCATCGCCATCAATCGTGGAAAATCCAGTCCGTCATTGGCGACACGATTTACCTCTGCCGAGACTATCTTGACCATAAAGGCCAACTCAAGCTGCATCAGTTCGCTGACTGCCGCCTGTTCCCAACGCATGCCGAAGTACAAGCGCGTTATCCAAAACTCAT